>NZ_CP049160.1 GCF_011493005.1 Caballeronia sp. SBC1 | reverse complement strand
AGTGAGGGGCGAGCGTGCCGCGGGAAAGGCATACATCGCCATCATGTACGGCGGTGAACTGGAGTTGCAGGTTCGGGACGAAGACGGTCTGGACGATCTCCATCCCAATTGTCTCGACGGAGATATTCAGTTTGTACTGATCGACCGCAGTAGCCGCCAGGGCGACTCATGGAAAGCAACGTTTTACCCTCACGAAGCCGTCACCACGTTCGTGAAGAGAACGTAAGCGGTCTCGGTACCGCCACCCACACGACCCACGCAGGAGAGCCTTCTTCTCGTGGGTTTTTCTTTGCGAAAATGGAACTTGCGGCGGCGCACGAAGCAACATTTTGTTCATTTCGAGATTTCGAGATTTCGACTGCCTGGAATCTTCTATACCAAGAATCCACCTTTGAAAGTCCGGAAGACTCTATGAACAAAACTATCAAACACAGCCCTGCGGCCTTTCTCCGCCAGGTCGGTACCAACGGCGCAGTTCTCCTTGGCGTGATGTTAATCGCCGCCGTCGTGGATACCGTACGCCAACGGCTCCTAAGCTGCGGAATGGACCCAGCCACGGGCTATGTATTTAGCCTCGCTGAATGGCTGCTGATGGTCTGCGACCTCGTTGTATTCGGTATTCTTGTCGCTCGAGGTGCAAACCACGTCCTCTTGGAAAGCCGCAAGTCCGCCGAGGAGAAGCTTGACGTAGGCGCTGGCGCACAATCGTCCTGAGACTCTCGAGAGAGAGAGGCCATAGTGAACTTCGTTTTCAACGTATGGAACAGCTTTTTTGACGGCTGTGTGCAGGCGTTGCGCGGCTACCGCGAGCTCGCGCTTACTATTAACCGGTTCATCTGCGCCGGCGGCAAATCGGAAACCCACACGGGACACACTGAGGTCTCAACTGCTTCAAACGCGCAAAAGAGCTCGCGACACCTCAAAGCGGTGTCGCGAGCTCTTTTCTGGTAGGGCGCTTGTAGAGCCTTCTAATATCTCGGCCGGCCACCTGATGCTGCGATGCTGAAGCTTTGGCACTCTGTGTCCCTCGGCTATTGTGACGTCGTTCCGCGGGTGCGAATCTTCTCAATGGCCGCGATCGCGGCTTTTTCATAGCTACGAAACAGATCCGGGAAGAGGGCCATTTGCCGTTCGAGAATGTCGTACAACGCCATGCCGCGACGGCAGCCGTTCGAGTCGTTGCCCGAGCCCTTGTATGAATTTTCAAATTCCATGCTTACCTGTCCTTGCTGTACTTATTTATCGCTTCGCGCCACGCCGGTCCCAAACCCAGTTGAACACCTGTCCTTGAACGGGCGCATCGCGCGGTAACACCAGACAGACCACCGCTTTGGCCTTCACTTCCACGATCTGATAGCGACGCCCCGTTCCCGTAAGCACCTCGTCGCCGCCGACTGGACCTGGTCCGCTCCAACCGCTCACGCGGAGCTGAACGCGGCTCCACGCAGGCTTCATTTCTCGGTAACGCCGGCCTGGCGCAGGTAGCCGCGGGTTTCCTCCGGCACCTTCTCCAACGCGACGAAATTCGCACCGTTGGCGATCATCTCTCCATAAACTTCTGCGAGTCGACTCACTGTCCTGCTAAGCGAAAAGCCGTCCGTGCACGGCTCTCGCTTCATCCAGTAGGCGATCGCTACGCGGACGTCGTCCACGTCAAACCCCACGTTATCTACGGCCGTTCTTGCTGCTTCCATGTCGGACCTCATGTCAGAGTGACCACCATGCTTTAGATCGGCTCCGTCAGGCGGAGGCCAATATTAAAAAATGTTGACGATTAAACCCTCGCCACTGGTTCAAACCTTAAATCCGATACCGGATATCCGGTATTCACTGCATCTCGACACTCACCTGCCAGCCTGCATCTTGCGAACTCCTATGGCCTCGAGCAGCAACGGACCAACGCAGGTCCCTACCACGGTGCCAACCAGGACGCCCATCAAGAACACTGCCGTCCAACCTCCATCAGACCCGTGTGCAACCAGCCATGCTTGCGTCGAAGCGCTGCGCAGATCCTGATACCAGCGGAACACCACGTAGGCGATACCAGCGACCATCGTCCACTGGCCGGCGCGTGAGCGACGCCAACGCCGCATCTCGTTTTTCATTCAGACTCCCGATAAGAAACAACCTAAAAATGCGACTTCGATACCGAACCGACACATGCTCGCTCCGAATTATTGGTCACGCGGTCCCGACGCACTGACGCACCCGCGTGACACGCACGCTGGACGAGCCTGGAGTTTCTTCGAGGGATAGGACGCGCGCACACGCGGCGCAAGACGTCGTCATCTGCGAATACCGCCAGACGCTCACGCGCGCGCGACAGCGCCGTGTAGACAATGCCTCTATGCATGAACCCGGGCATGCCGTCAGTACAGACGAATATGACCTCCTGGTACTCGGAGCCCTGAGCCGCGTGTACAGTCAAAGCGTAGGCAAGCACCAACGCCTCCAGCCCCGCCCCGGGAAACCGGATCTCCCGCCCGTCATCCAATTCGATCAGCAGATGAGCGACTGCGCGGCCAGTTGAGTCCATTTGGCACTCGACCAGTCGGCCTGTGTCACCATTGACAACCTGCTCGAAACGCAGCTTGCCGTTTGCATCTTCGCCCTGTTCGAGACGAAGGTTTTGCCTAATCATCACCCGGTCGCCGAGTTTCAGGATGGTCCCGGGTACACGCCTGCCGCCAGGATTGATGTGCTCCCGTAGCACCTCGTTCATGTACGTCACGTTCCAGCCCGGCACCTTGGCGTCGCCGCGTCGCGCACCCATCAGGAGCCCCACGTTCTCGATGCCACACCGTCCGACGGCGCGCAGGAAAACGCCGATCACCCGTCCCATACTCGTGGCATCAGCGGAAGGCAAACCGTGCGAAAACCGGACATCCGGCCGTCCGACGCAGTCGCATCGACCTGCACGGGCCTGCTCCACGACATCGAGAATTCCCCCGTCATTCCGGTGGGTAGTCGAAAGGGTACGATGGTCGGCCTCGAGCTCGAGCATGTCCGAAAGTATCTGACCAGGACCAACAGAGGCCAACTGGTCCCGATCACCGAGTAGGACGATGTGCGAACCCGGCGGCAGCGCATCGAAAAGAGCCCGGGTGAGTGCAAGGTCATTCATGGACGACTCGTCGGCAATGACGATATCCGCCGGCAGTGGGTTCTCTTCGTTGTAGTGAAACCCGTCCGCCTCTACGCCTAGCGTCGCGTGAACGGTCGCCGATGTCATACCTAGCCGTTTTACCCGGGCGCCAAGCACCTTTGCAGCTTTTCCGGTCGGCGCGCAAAACACTATTCGCTGGCCGGCGCCCAGTGCGCAAATCACCTGTACACAAACCTCCATCAACGCCGTCTTTCCACACCCCGGACCCGCCGTGAGGGTGTGCACTGTGCAAGTCGACGTCAGCAACCAAATAACGGCCGCGACCTGGCTGGCATCGAGCCTGAATGTTTCGCCCATACTCCACTCGGCCATGCTCACTTCGTGGGCGAGCCGCTCTGGCGACAAGGTCGTGATAGGCGTCGCTGTCCCTGCGAGACGGCGCCCAAGATGCCCGGCCAGGGCGACTTCGCAGTTGTATAGCCCTAGCGGGTAATAGGCCTCGTCACTTGCGACAATGGGTTCCCCGTTGTCGATCGCTGCACGGACGGCATCACTTGCCCTCACAGACGGATCATGACGCGCGATGCGCGCCTCCATTTCAAGATCCGTCAGGAAAGTATGACCACCACTCTCACAGCCCTCACGGAGGGCGTGAGTGGCGAGTGCGCCGAGCCGGTAGGGATGACTCGCCGGGAAGGACAGGTATCGGGCAATTCCGTCAGCGGTAGCAAAACCGTAACCGTCAAGCGAACGAATCGGGGCGTATGGGTTGGCCGAAAGGCGTCCCCAGGACGACGACACTGGATCATCCAGCGTTCCGACCCGCTCGAATAGCCAGGCGGCGAGACGTCGCAAAAGATAGTCACGTACGCCACTTGCGCCGAGCCTAAGCGACAGATTCCGGTATATCAGCACTTCCGGTCCGTCGTTGGCCGACATCTTCACCGCGCGTCGTGTAACAGCACTAAAGTCCACTGCCGCGGGATTCGAGATCAATTGCTCACGCAGCGCGTCAAGGCCGCCCGGCGTCCCTTTCGCCCATTCGACAAACTTTGCCGCTGTCTTCTGGCCGCAGCCCGCATAGTTTTTCCGCAGATAGCGACATAGTGCGTTCTCATCCTGGGGAACCTCGAGTTGCGCCACGCGAACCTCGAGCTGGACCCCGTACCGCTCATGAGCACGATGTCGCCCTGACAGTTTGTAGTCGTTGCCTTCCACAAGGCCTATGAGTGCCTCGCCGACGCAGTTTACAACCGTGCCGTCAGCCAACCGGACGCTCGCACGTGCCCACTTGCCGTTGTAGGCAGTGACGGAGGCAAGGCGACCAACGATTTCGTCCATGGCTGAAGATCGGAACGAGGCAAGTGCGCTGAAAGCGACAGGGCATACAAGAGAATAAATTCAAAACCTTCTTGTGGTTAATAATACCTTTTAGTGAGAGTTCGATTTATTTTTGCTTCTACATTTCCGTCGCTAGGTCTGCCCGTCCGGGAAACCTTACTTTTTGCTGACGAAACGGAGAAGGGAGATGAATTCAGCCTGTACGCCCCCGGAGCACGATGGGAACGGGGCGCAGGAAGACAACCTCTCCCTGTGGACCCGCGCAAGTAAGCGAATGGCCCCCGAGGCGCTATCTCAAGCGTCATCGGTGGTCGAAAACATTTCAGCGGCCGTGCAGCATTTGTCGTATCTGGCAAGCGCGGAATTTGGCCCGATCGGGGTCGGTTGGGGTTATGACATCGAGGAGCATGCTTTGCGCGAAGGGGCGCCCATTCTTGCAGCGGGAAATTTGGTCAGCCGGGAGCTTCTGCACTCGGCCACGATCCGCTTTTGGTACCGCCGCGAGGGACACGAACATCCTGTGAACCTCACTGCGCGCTCACACTCGATTCTCGTTATGGCGACACCGTATGGATGCACTACGGATCCCGATGCGCCGGCGCGGACGGAACTCAAAGCGTTCGCTTCGTGCATGCAGAAGATAGGGTTTGACGTATCTGCCGCAACTTCGTCCGCGCTACGCACGGCATTTCCTCAAACCCGACCGGCCGAAACCAACGGCGTGCGGGACCCGGGAAATGCCGGTGACCATGGCCAGGCGACCGATGCCAGTGACATACCGGCGGACGAGCGGGCCATTCTCGATACGAAGGTAAAGGGCATTCAGATTGTTGACCAACCCGACAACATCCGCCGCGCCGCGGAGATGATTTCGTCGATCCTGAAGCATCCCAAGGCGATCGCAGAGTTTCGCGAGAAAGCAGATCAACGCATCGAAGAGCTCGAACGCGGCACCAAGCGTTCGGCCCACTTCTAACCCACAGCCCGTGTGACTTCGTCATACGGGCTTTTTATTGTGTAACGCGGGCAAAATATGCACTTCAGGCCTGTCACTGCGAAAAATGCCCGGTCGGTAAAGGAACGTCCTCCGCATGAGGCCGCGCCCTTTGACATGCGGCTTATCTACCGCAAGGCTTTCGACATGCAGCTCGGAGGCCCGGTAGACACAGCCAGCGCGCTTTCGCTCGGGCTGGGTGCTACGCTGTCCTCGCCTTTCTTTGCCGGCACCGTACCGGCACTCGTTCCTTTCGGTGCCGCGCTTGCTGGTTCAACACACCTGGCCAGGCGGATCCTGAATCCATGGAAGCGCCACTTTCACCTAAACAGCTCGATTGACGTCAGGTCTTCCCCCGCACCGGTGCACGGGACAAGCGGCCTCATGGTGGGCTATGCGACCGATACTGGCGAGCCGATCATCATCGACGACGACAACCTATTCCGCCACATATGGATTGTCGGACAATCTGGCGTCGGGAAAACCGTCGCCGGTTCCCTGATGATGTTCCAGCAGATCCAGCGGGGAGGCGGGGTGCTCTTCGTTGATGGCAAGCTCGACGAAGACAACATTCTTTCGCTTTACCAGTTCTGCAAGTGGGCCGGCCGCGCGCACGAGTTTTTTGTCCTTAACCCGGGCAACCCGGCGCTCTCGAATACATACAACCCGATCCTTGAGGGCGACGCCGACGAGGTTGCAGCTCGACTGCTTTCGCTAATTCCCTCCACAGAGTCCAACGCGGGCAGCGACTACTACAAGCAGTCCGCGAACACGGCGCTCGTTACTGTGATCAGCGCATGCCAGAAGACCGGTCTCGCGTACAATTTCTATGATCTAGCAGTTCTCCTGAATAATGGGCGGGCCCTCGAAGAGCTTCAGGCGACGCTTACCAATCGATACCCTCGATCCGATGAGGCGCGTAACCTTAGGCTCTTCCTCGACAACTACCGTGTTCCAGCTGACCCCCGCAATCCGTTGAGCGGTCAGATTGACGTCAAGAAGATGAAGGACGTACTGGGCGGTATGGTCGGGCGTCTCTTCACGTTCGGGACCAACCAGTTCGGCGAGGTGATGAACACCTACAAGCCGGACGTGCGACTGTACGACGCGATCAAAGGGAACAAGATTGTCTATGTGGCATTGCCCACCATGGGCAAGGATGTCGCCGCGTCGAATTTCGGGAAGATGGTGCTTGGCGACTTCCGAACTGCCGTCTCCTGGCTTCAGGCAAACAAGGCCGATCGCCCGAAAATTCCGTACATGTGCTTCTTCGATGAAGCCGGCAGCTACGTTAACGAGTCCTGGGCGCGAATTTTTGAACAGGCACGCAGTGCGGGCATTTTTCTTTGTCCAGCAGTGCAAACAGAGTCGAACTTCAAGGCGATCAGCGAAGACTTCGCCGAAATGGTTACCGGAAACACGACGACCAAACTCGTGTTCCGCGTCGGATCTCAATCGACCGCTGAATCTGTTGCTGATCTGATCGGTACACATCTCGCCGTCCGGCGCTCCATGACGTCCACCGATAGCGCATCGAAATCCCAGGACGCGCTACGCGCGGCGCCGGGAGCAACCACCGGCGATTCAAGTGGCGAAAGCTATGCCGAGCGTGAGGAAGAAGTGCACCGCGTCGATCCTAACAAGCTCAAGGCGCTCGAAAAGGGCGAGGCAGTCATGCTCTATGAAGGCAAGCACGTTTATAACCTTCGCATCCCGTTCGTGGGCCTCACGCCCGAGATGAAGAAAAAGATCGGTCCGATCAGGATCAACAAACCGCGGTTCTACAAACGCGAGGGCTTCAATTTCATCGATCCGGACAAACTCGACCGGTTCCTATCGACCACGCATGGCAACCGCGGAGACGGGCATGGCAACACCGCACCCTGAAGGGGAATACGATGCACTTGGGGAAAGTCTGGGTGATCCTGGCAGTGATTGGGATTTTGATGGTTTTGATACCGCCGATACGGCACGTCGTTTCGCATTTCTTGATCAGTTTCGTCAGTCCCACGATCCGGGTGATCCTGAGGGGGATGATCCTCTGGATATGGGCGTTCCTCAAGTCGATCGCGCGGCATCACTTCGTCTTGCTGCGGAATTTGCTGATGCCCCGCCAGGCACTCTTCAAGACCCTGGAAACAGGAGGGGACGGAGACGAGTAGCCGAGCGGCTCGACTACATCACGCCCGAAGACTTCGAAGAAGGCTCGGAGCGGGACGCTTTCAAGTTGATCTATGGATTCGCAGTTGCGCTCTTCGGCGCAACTGCGACACCCGAATCACGAGCTCAGGCGGTCGAGTTCTTCTTCTGTGAGTCGCCTGGTAGTTTCAGCTTCCAGGAAGCGGCGATGGCCATTTCGCCGACTATCCGAACCGACGTCGTCCTGCTGCGTTTTCATTACGAATTCTGGCGCCGTTATGACGTATTTGCCGAGCCGTTCCCGTTCATCAGTGCTTTACCAGTGCCGCCGCGAGTAGTCAACGCCGCGGCGTTTGGTGGCAGCGATATCGGCATGCTCGCAGCCCGGAATATGTGGGTACAGCCTGGTATCCACATCAACGAGCTCGTCGCTGATATAGCCGACGAGCTCGATATTGCGAACGAAGAAGGGCACGAGAAGATATTGCATGTCATCAACGGTATGACGGACAACTATGTTTTCTCTCGAAAGATCGACAGCCTCTACGTCACCCTGCGGAACCCAGACCTCGAGGCTGAAGATTGGGCCAACAAGAACCGCGCCGATGCCGCTCGCTCCAGAAAATGGTGGACGCGTCTTTTCTAGCAGATACACGAGATAGAAGCGCGCAGCGACGACCCCGATTTCGGCGGTTATACCGTCCACGAGCTCTAGGTCTCAGGAACGACCTCCGGCTGAAAAAACGCCTAGCAGTGGAAGGCGGACATCCCCTTCCTCGATGTCACTCGTCACGACTTCTGGTCTACGGCCGAAGTAGCCGGGATCGAAGATGCCGATCCGAATCGTCCCCGAATCGAGTACTGGCTCGAATCGGCCACCCAGTGGTTCGTGACCGCGCTCGCGCCGAACGAACGATCCGGATCCGCGAATACATCTCTACCTTCGGATCGCTCGAGAAGCCCGCCCGGCAATTGACAGCCGAGTCATCTCTCTATCGCGCATTTTTTTTGCCTCCTCATATCTCGTGCTTCGCCAACCTCACCAATTCCGCCCAAAGCCTCACACGCAAAGGACCCCATGAAATTTGCCAAAGTCACCCTTACGCAAGAGCAGCAGTCAGCGCTCGTGGCGTTCGCCACGAGCCATGGACGCAACTGGAAATCCGCACTCCGTCGCCTGTGGGACACCGGTCGCGACGAGCGTGAACCGAACGGTCCGCTGCTGCGTCAAGTACGCAACACACTAGGACCGTCCTGCCTCGTGCGTTATCGCGTACCTGATCAAAACAAGTGACACACGCACCTTGGTGCCCCAACTCACGGCCCGCTGTTCTCGTTGGAGACGGTGGGTTTTTTTCCGCCTGCGTGTTTCGAAATCTCTTACGACTGGCGCGAGAGTTCGGGAAGCGGTGGCCGACCGGTATGCGTCGTTCCGCGGGTCACCGCCGCTTATTTTTCGCCGCGACAGCTCTTTTACTTTGTCATCCGCTCGTTTTCAGCGAGCTTACACACGAGGAGAGTTGAATCATGGAAAGGGAAGTGGTGCAGGCGGCGTTTAAGCCCGGCGATGTCGTTTGTTGGACCAACGACAATGGCGTGAAATGGCACGGCCGGCGCATTCTCCGATTGGATGAGCCCGACCAATGGGATCACCGGTATTATCTGGAACCCCATGACGCTCATTGGATGTACGTGCGCGAGCAAAACATTTCGCACGAAACGCTGAGTCACGCGCAGCTTCAGGCCGTATTACCACTCGATGGTTCGCTGCGCCGTTATTGCGAGCTGCGGCCGAACTATCTGAGCGACATCTCGCGGGTCATCGAAGCCCGGGTTGGCGAGGTGACTGAGCGCCAACATCCGTCCGCACACACTTAGTCAAACCGTAACCCACGCCCGCTGTTCTCCTCGGAGACGGTGGGCGCTTTATTCCTGTTGTTCGGCCCGGCAGTGGCCGTCCCGGATATTTTCCGGTGGGACATCTCCAGTGCTCAGTTATCGCCCGCCTCAGCAGCGGGCTTACTAAACAGGAGATTTCAACATGGAAAGCAAAGTGAGTATCGTCGACCGCATCAACGCGGACCATCATCATCTCAACCAGGACGCGTCCCGGACAGCAATAGCGCTCGTCGATCGGGAGTCGCCGCGGCGGTTGTGGGTAGCCATGGTTGAGCACGAGGTGATACCTGGAACCCGGGCTGTCCTGTTTTTTCAAGCAAATGAGCCTGCCGACGATGCCATCTTAGGACGTTTTTCCGAAGATGCATTAGCCGAAGATCTCTCGATCACTGGCCTGTACGACCTGTCGCACGTTGGCGAAGTCGACCAGCTCAGCCGAGTTGCGCTAAACGATTTCGTGCATGACTTCGGCTCGAATGGCATCGTCGACGTCAGGATGGCCGCAGGGACACCACGCAGTCGGACAGGTTTGAAGGAGCAGACGCCGCGTTGGTTTGTGGGCGATCTGGATCACACCTGGTCGTGGAACGAAGACGGACGCATGGAAGTGAAGTGCCGTGTCGTTGTCGACGTCGCGAATGAGAGGCTGGTGGCTGCGCAGGTTTGGGGCTACGAAAGTTGGTGTGAAGCGGACTCGGACCAGAAGGATGACCTCGCAAAGTTGTTGTTCGTCGAGAACAAGGTAGGCGAAGCTCCGGTGGCATTCGATCTCTTTGAGATTGATCGACTACCCGAGTGGGCCACGTGCGCGGCGGGTGATCAGCAAGTGCCGCCATATCAGGGCGATGAAGTGATCGGCCTCGACAAGGACGGCTGCGTAGTGCAATGGAATTCCGACAACGACATGCCTGCCAATTCGGGGGAATCTTTGGAGGAGTTCGGATTGCACAACCTGCGAGAATACGAGTTTGCTCGTGTCGGCGTCGCTCGAGAAGCGTGGGAGGCTGCGGTTGCCGAACAAGCTAACACACTACCGAAGTATCAGTGGACGAAAGGAGATTCAGCTGCGGCAGATGCGCGAGGTTGGGGTCTTTTTGAGTCGTCGGGGAACAGCCTGGAGCTCCAGTTGCAGCGTAGTGGGGAAGACTCTTTTTTTGTCGACGACGAAGCTGTTGCCACGCATGTTCAGATGCTGGCGAATTTCGGTGACCCGACCGCGACTCATGCTGTCCAAGCTCTTATTGCGGCGGAGAGCTCGGGCGTGGAGCGTTTCAAGCTAAGACTGCCGGAAGCGAAACTGCCAGAAAGCGCGAACGAGACTCCGCGAATCGACCGCATACTCGGCGGTCAGAATCGTGTTCTCGTGCTGCACACGAAAGAGTCGGACCTCACCTTCATCATCCCCCCTGGCGTCAGCGAGCGTGATTGGCTGATCCAGGAGGCGTTAAAGGCGAGGACCGAGGCTGCCGGCCTGTATGAGCGGGCGCTGCAGTTGATGGCACGCGCGGGGCACGCGCACGTCGCTGCCGGTCTCTGCGATGCGTCCGAAGCCGGCCCAAGTGACAGCGCATCGGCCTCGTCACCGCGCATGTGACCGAGTAACCCGCAACCCACACCCGTCGTATCTCTCCGGAGATCGGCGGGTTTTTTCTTGTCCTCGAATTGTGGAATCTTGTTCGCGTCGATGCACACCCCAAAAAACGCACAGAGACTGCTGAGCGCCATTAGCCATAGGTCATACACCGAGTTTCATTGGACAGCCGCATATCGCTCAGCCTTGAGTTGTTCTTGTAACCAGCCGTCATCCGGGAGTGCCAAAGCAAGCTCAGCCGGGAATGGCCAAAAATCGATAAACCCGTCATTGACCTTTTCGCCTGGGGCCTCTGCGACTCCGAAGAGCCCACGGAGCTCAGCGAGACGAATAGACCGGGGCCGGTCGCTCCCCTTATCGACGAACCAGTATTTCGTGAGGAATTTGCCGCGGATGCGGACGAGGCGGCCCTTCCACGTGGGACCGGCAAAGCTAATGGACTTGCCACGGCGCGCTGCGTCGGCCATGAGCCTGAGCATTCCTTCGTTCAGGCGGTAGTGAGTCACGCGTACTTTTCTGAGCAAGCCGGCGTCGCCATGTTTGGCCGCGAGCCAGGCCATTCCCGCAATGAGCCTGTGTGCCCCGTTTGAACAGAAGACCGCTCCTCCCCACGCGTCGAGCGTGAGAAGGGTGTTCGAGGCGGCATCGCACGGAAACACCTGTTCTCCGATTTCTGATTCGAGGTACGCCAGTAGTCTGTCGTCCCACTTTACGTGAGAATTATTCTCGCCTTTGAGCGCGCCTAACGCCGCGCGCCATGTGGATGCATCGCTGTCGAAGTTCTTATGTTGCGTGGCGAGAACGCGGCACACAGGTACATCCAAATAGAGGCGCATCGTACCCGCATTGAGCCCTCCGAGGAAGGTGTCGTAGTGCGAGCCGTTCAGCAGCGTCCGGTCCAGCATTACCGGGTTCGCGACAACGGCAGCCCGGAGAATTTTCAGCAGGGCCGGTTCGTTCTCTCCGAGATACGGGAAGTGGGTCGTGGTCCCCTCGGCGAGGGTGAGTTGTTCTGGCATGGAGTTTTGAGGTTGAGGTTGTGGCCGGAGGTATAGCCAACCAGGTTTTATCCCGGCGGGGCCCCTGCGATGTTGCGAAGCTAGGCGCGAGCCGGGTCGCCCCGGGCAAATCCGCGTGTACACTGAGAAGGTTCTAACCATCAACCTGGCCGGGCTCTTGTCAATAGACATATCGCGACGAAGCAATGCAACCACCGTTCAAAAAAGCGGCAATCTCCGCGGCGAGTCAGCAGATCGTTGGTACTGTACCCGCTCCCGTCTTTGTATCGAGACCGCGCTCGCAGAAAATCTTCAAGAGCGGGCCGTTCGAGTTGACGATGGTTACGCCCGAGCACACGTACTTCTCTCAGCTTTTGGCTGGCCTCGTCCGACAGATCAAGGAACTGCCTGATTTCTCCGACGACAAGCGGATCGGCGTGATGACTGACTTCGGCGGTGAGCATCCGACGGCGACCTTCTATACCTACTCGTTCCTTTTTCTAGCGGCCGATAAAGGTGGTCCGTTCATCAAGCATGTTCAGGCACTGAGAGAAAAGCACAAGCTGCTCACACCCTACAGCGAATTCGCCTACAAGAGTCTGAAGCACGGCCCCAGGGGGCGTGCACTTCCCGAATATCTCGACCTCGTCGATAACCTCATTCACGGCGCGATCATTACGGTCGCGATCGATAAGCGCATTGACACGGTATTCGGGCCGACAAAAAGGGAAGCGCACGCGGTTTTGGTCGAGCAGCTATCAACCACACAGCTTGGCACCTGGGATGGCGATGCGGCCGAGAAGGCGCTTCGCGTCTGCCATATGCTCTCTGCATTCTGGGCACTGCTCTCGTCCGACAATCAGGAACTCCTTTGGTACAGTGACAACGACCGGATCAACGAAGACGGCAAGAAGCGAAGTTTCTCGGATTTACAGAAGATGTTCACGCATGTCCTCGGACTGTACGCACAACACGCCCCAAGGAATCTTCGATTTGGCAAGTCGTTCGAGGAGAAAGGTTTTATGGAGGATCTGCTAAGCGTTCCAGATCTCGCTGCTGGCGTTGTTCACGATCTCTTGCAGGCGCAGCAGACAGGTGCGGACTACATTCCTGGCGGGAACGAAAGGATTCCCTTGGTCAAGTGGACCGGGGAACCCTCGAAATTCTTGTCGAAGATAGCGCTTCAAATTGTCCGAACCGATGACGGCGGTATCGGAACAGGAATCGTCAACATCGTTCCCGCATCGGAAGGCTCTCCAAGGGGAAAGGTAGGGAGGGCGTGATTCCGCCAGACAGCTTCGAACCATATGCAGCTAATGCCGAATGGCCGGGCTTTCAGTGGTGAGCGTTCCCGGTCGCGATGACCGTGGATCGCCTGCGCGAATGCAACCAGAAGGTCAGCCCCCCCCGGCCGGACGTGCCCATGCAGGGCAAGTCAATCGCCACTGCCGTCTAACTGTTTGAACACTTTAAAATGAAGCCGATAGGTGGACAAATGATTGAAAAACACGCTTTCGTTTCGGGACTTCTCTTCAGCCTGTTCGCGCTCACCGCGAACGCCCAGACCATTACCGTACAGGGAATGAAGCACTGTGAACCGGCTCAAATGGAGTCTGGAATGAAGCAGAAAATGCCAAACATCAGCGTGCCTGTAGGTGTGAAGCGCACCATCACGTCTGGTCAGGCTGTTGCGGTTATCAGTACCGATGACGGCGAGATTCAAATCAACCGGGAAATCCGGACCGAGATGGACCACAAGTCTTTCCTCGGGGTTAGCAAAAGCCAGCCTTTAATATGGCGTGGGGATTCGTGTGTGTCAGCCATTTTCCCTTCGGATAGTGACAAGTATCTTCGACTGGACTGCGTATCGCCTGAACACCCCTCGCTTCACAATGTCTATTACACGACCACGTCGGGGCAGTTTTGCGACATGTTTTTCCACGTAAACCAGTTCTCAGGCGCGTTAGAACTCAATGTCATCTCAAGTGTCGCCCCCTCGGAGTCAGCGATTTCGTTTTATCGTTCAACGCTAAAGACTGTCATTGTTTTCCAGGCATCAGACGATGGCAGCCTGTATTTTGAATCCCGAGTCGTCGGTCCCGGTGGCGCGATTCTCAGTACGCAACCATACACGTTCGATGCCACCACCACGGTCGCAGGCGATCCCGTTGGCGTTGGACCCGTCGCGATCAAAGTATTGGACCTGCATGGGAGTTCCCTGACCTATGAGGTGCTTCCGGCCCAACCGGGGGTGTAAACCCAGCTAATCGACAGCAAGCCGGAGGGCAATTTCGATGTTTCTTGCAGGGTCGCCCGCGATGGTTGCCGGCGACTAACCAAGGCACGATGCCGGCAATCAGCGAGCTACGAAAAGAAACACTCGATATTCATTAGGTATCCTAAGGTTTACATAATTAAGATTATCAACATCAGTGGTGTAGGTCCCAAGTTCAGATGTCGCGTTTCCGCTAAATAGAAATGTCGTGTTTGGGCGTAGGTTCATGGCCAGGCAAGCACGTGTGGAGCGTGGGCGATGAACACCAATGGGACGATCACCATGACGATGCGTGAGCTGGATCGGTTCAAGGTCATTGAAGCAGTTGCCGAGGCGCGACTGAAGCCCGGTCGTGCCGCGGAACGGCTTGGCCTGAGCGTGCGCCAGGTCGAGCGACTGGTGCTGCGCTACCGCGCAGCCGGCGTGGCGGGTCTGGTGTCGGACAAGCGCGGTCGCCCGGGCAATCATCAATTGCCCGGAGGCAAGGCGCAGCGAGCGCTCGCGCTAATCCGGGAGCGTTACGAGGATTTCGGCCCGACGCTCGCCTGCGAGAAACTGCGTGAATGCCACGGCATCGATCTGGCGGTTGAAACCGTACGGACGTTGATGATGGCCTCGGGCCTGTGGATTCCGCGCAAGCAACGCCCACCCAAGATCTACCAGCCGAGAAACCGGCGTTCGTGCCTGGGCGAACTGATCCAGATCGACGGCAGCGATCATCGCTGGTTCGAGGACCGGGCGCCCGCCTGCACGCTGCTGGTGTTCATTGATGATGCGACGGGACGACTGATGGCGCTGCACTTTACCCAGACGGAGTCGACTTTCAGCTATTTCGAGGCGCTGTCGAAGTATCTGGATGTGCACGGCAAGCCCGTGGCGTTTTACAGCGACAAGGCCAGCGTCTTTTACGTGAAGCACCGTTCGGAGACGGCGGGCAAAGGCGTCACGCAGTTTGGACGGGCGCTGTATGAGCTCAACATGGACGCATTTTGTGCGAACAGCAGTCAGGCCAAGGGGCGCGTCGAGCGGGCCAACCTGACCTTGCAGGACCGCCTCGTCAAGGAGCTCCGGCTGCGTGCTATCAGCACGCGTGAGGCCGCCAATGCGTATGCGCCCTCCTTCATTGCTGAGTTCAACCGGCGTTTCGGCAAGCCACCGAAGAGCGACTACGACGCGCACCGGCCGATGCGTGCCAATGAAGATCTGCGGCAGATACTCGCCTATCGCGTGCCGCGCAAAGTCACCAACGCGCTGACCGTGCAATACGATCGCGTGATGTATCTGCTGGAGGACTCGCCGGCCAATCGCACCTTGATCCATGAGTACATCGAAGTGGTCGAATATCCCGATGGCGCTGTGGAAATACAAGCCGATAAGGTCGCGCTGTCGTGCACGCCGTACGACCGCATTGCGCGCATCGAACAAGGCGCGGAAGTCGAGAACAAACGACTTGCTCAGGCGCTGGAGGTAGCACTGTGCGTACAGGCCAAACGAGACGATCGTCGTGCGTCTGGCTCACCCTCGCGCACGCATCGCGGCGAGGAAGTTCGGGCGAAGAAAGCGCTCGTCGGTCTGAAGAAACAGCGCGCGCTTGACCTCGCCGACATCAACGAAGCCATTCTGAAAGTCAGCGCAAAAGCGATGAGGGAACGGGGGGCGGCTGCGCCGCCCCAACCCCAAAAGCCTTAAAAATGAGAGACATGAAAGATGAGGAAACCCGACATTTCTAATTAGCTGGAGCCCCGACATTTGAACTTAGCGGGGACAAGTGGCACCTAAAGAAGTGTTGCGGATTTCGGGCATCCGGCGACGGTCACTCAAGGCTCGCGACCGGATTTCGCGCAACAGAAACGGCCAAGCCAGCGACGCAACAGTTCCAGCCACTTTTTCATTGAAAAACATCACTCAAACGTCGATAAACGCTGACGTTGGCCGTTCCCTTTGTCGTGCAACACCTCGCCGTAGGTGCCAAGAATCAATTTTCATTCGCATTCCAAAATAAGCGAGCGCATCTGCGATGCAGCAGGATATCTTCGCTCAGAGTATGGTGATCAGCTTTCATGTCGCGCAAGATTTGTTTCGCAGATGCACATTTTGGTAACGCACTGCGGTGACGGCAAAAACATTCACACCGTCGTTCGAAGACTCGATATGGAGGCGCCAAGGTTCATGGTATGGGACACGCTTCCTGGGCGAAGATGTGCGACTGCTCGTGGATACCAGCAGGACGGCACGGGCAGATGATTTGGCTCATACTAAGGGTCGCCTAATCAACGGAGGTAGCTGATGGAAAATTCGTTTGTGCACAAAGGCTTTACCGTCTCGATGAACGCAGTGAGAAATGACGCTGATCCTGAGCGTGTGCGTTTTGATGTTACTGTTGCCATCGAAGACATATCCACGGGGCAATTTCTTCTCAACGAAACCCGGCCGGCGGAAGCGCAGGATAAGGAACAAATGACCGCGGAGCGGGCGTTGAACCTCAGCGCCCGCGAGGCGCGCAACTTGATTGATGGTGGACACACGGCTTGAGCCAGGCGGCCGCAACGCTCGTTCCCCCTAGTTGTCGCCGTGGCAGTGTCGCTATCCGGTAGGACCATCACTTCCCCGAGCACGACGTCCCTGACAAGCGATCGAACATTCGTCATAGTTGGCGTCTTGAGGGCTCTAAGGAGCTGGGCATGCCAGAAAAACTCAGTGCAAAAGCGAAAACCGCGCTTTTGGAACTTAACGAACGCGCTGCTAGCGCCCAACCCCTCATGCTTGAGTGGGACATCCAAACAGAACTGGAAAGGAGTGAGCTGGTTTCGGCGGCTCCGCACGGCGGGTGTCTGATCACGAAAAAGGGGCAGACATATGTGCGACAGATGAACAGCTAACTCAGCCACATGTCTCGCAGACAAACGCACCATAACCCGGATCTCTTACTGCAGAACGGCTGAAGCGAGATGCATCATACTAGAGACGACTTGGAGGTCAGTCGCGCACCGGCTGATGAGGAGGCCACTGCGACTTATCGCATTTCACGATTTGGATGTCAGCTGGCTAATGGATGACCCCACGAGTGCTTGATATGTTGTCAGCGTTGCCCGGTCGCGTAGTCGCCAAGAGCTATCTCAGACGTTCCAAAATATGCAGGGGCCAGACGAAGCCGATCTTTTGTGCTGCAGCGGGCCACGGCGAGGTGAAGTGCACTGTGACGGATGCTGCGTATCTGAATTCCCTGGAGTTCCATCATGTCCGTCAGCCAATGCGCAGCTTGCGGCACCAACGTGCCGCCGTACGAAACTGTCAAAACTACAAACGAGGGGCTGAGCGGACGATTATTGTGCACCGCCTGCTTCAATCGCGAAATGGCTCACCACGCCGGTATCGACAATTTCGGTTCGATCAGGTTTGAGCCGGTGCACCTGAACGATGCTAACGGAGTCGCCCACGAATTCCATTTTCGAACACTCCTTTTCGGCGACAAACTTTCGCTGGAGTCATTCGAGTCGACAAGCGACGATGAACCTTCGGGATATCGCTTCCAAATCATTGGCGATCCGCTAGCGGATCAGTTCGTTTTGCTCGGAATGCTGATTGAAAAGATGCGCCGTTCGCTTGCGGTCATCCACATAAGGGACACTGATCTCGGATTGCAGATCATCGACGATACCGTCCGCGGCAGAATCGAATGGGATGGCAGCGACGATTCACGTATGCCATGTGTCGTCATAGACGGTCGCCGCGTTGAGTGGAACGAGCTCGGGCACATGCTGATGACATTTGAAGGGTGGCAGTTTAAGCTTGAAGTGCACGATCCGAGTGACGAGATGTGAGGTGTGATTGGCGGCTTCATGTAAGCACCGAAAACGTAAGCTGGAGCGACACCGTCGAAAACAGGGGAAATGGGTGTGCGCTAAGAAAACTCGGCGTGACAACGACTTTCCCCAAAAGCTGGCCCATCATGAACTATCGCGTCAGCTACGAGCACAACTTGGAGAGCGCGCCCTACGATTACATCGCCCGTGTTCCGTCACGGGCGGTCGAAGAGGTTCCCGCGAATCTTCCGGCCGCCCTGCTTCCCGAGTACGTCACCGATTTCATCCTGAAACACTCCACGCGCATTGGCAAACTTCGGCATCTGCGAATTCACTAACTCCATGCTGCCCCTCGATCCCGACATGGAGGTCGCCGAGAGCAGGGCGTTCAGAGTCATGATGACGAGAATGGCTTATTTCCTGTACGGCGAGGCCGATGTCAGGGCACCCTCGCCTATAATGCCAACACTGATAGTGATTTCGCGAAGGAGCCCTACTTTATGAGTCAAACACACGGGCGATACTCGGGACCTCGAGACAAAGGTCAGCGCCAATCGCGCCAACCTTCAAACACGACATCCCACCGACCAAACAAGCCGTACGTAAAAGCTCCATCTGCGCGAGACCCGGCCCAGACGGCATCCATTTTCAAAACTCGTTCGTTTAAGTTGTTGGTAGATGCCGTGGGTGAGGAGAACGTCGCGCTGGGCCTCGATTCCAACTTAACACGCGTGGCTGAGCTGCTAAACGGCGAGAGATTTACGCCCGAGACAGCCTTTCACATCGAAACCACGCTTGGGCTACAGGATGGATTTTTCGATCAGCCCAATCCTGTCCTCTCGCCTGAGACGATTGCTCGCTTAAAGTCACCGCTTGATTTCATTCACGCGAACGCTGAACCGGAATTTGCGTACGAGCAAGTATTGAAGTCAGCGCCTGCCACACAGGTGAATCACCGCCCTACCCTTACCGATAGTTTGCCCAGAGAGCCTGAGATGCCAAAGAAGACAATTGTCGCCTCGCCAAGGGCCATCGCGAAAAGCAACACCACAGCGGTGAAGCCTACCACGACAACCCCACCGCAACCGACACCTGCGAAAGTCAAAGCGTCTTCTAAATCAGGGGCTCAGCAAGCGTTGCCTTTGAACGACGTCGCAGCTTTGGAAAAAATCCGCCGCGCTAATCTGCACGTGCTGACGACCCGCAAAGGATCGAAGGTGCGGCTCGGCGTAGTAATGGACATTAGCGCTTCCAACATGGCCAATCGTTATTATGGACAGAAACGTTTAGACGATGCCGAAGCAAACCGGTTCACCGAACGCCTTGGTTTGCCGACTGGCTGGCTGGACATTCCGCGCACGGTAACGGACATCCCCGAGTCCGTGTCGGATTTGCTCGCCAATCGGTTTTCTTCCCATGCATCCGCTCAGCAAAAGACGCCGCCCGCGAGTGAGTTAAAAGCACCGGTCGCGAAGAAGCCTACGGTTACGAAGACAAAAACTACGGGTGCTCGACTCGCCCTACCCCCTGATGCAGATGCCACAGGCGGTCCAACAGATCTTGCCGCCCAGACGCATGCGGTCATTGAGCAACAAGCTGAAGCACTCCCGTCCACGGACGGTGCGTCAATTCGGAAACCCGCCCATAACGACGTTTCGTTCCCTGCCGCCCGTCAGCAGTTGGAGCCGGCCTTCGGGACGCAAGTCATCATGGAACCGCCCTCCCTCACTTCAGCAACAAGCTTGGACGATTTGCTCGGTATTGCACCGATAGCAGAGGCACTGATAAAGACGCTCGCGGGTAAAGCACGCACTGGTCGCCTAGACGAAATTAAAGCCTTACAACTACTGCAACAAATCGTGTCGCTCTGATTAGAAATAATGCGGCCATTGACATCATCGGCCGGACGTTCGGTTGGCTCCCCATTTTTCGCATGCCGATTGCCAACTCTGCCTCGCTGCAGAGCGCATGGAGCGGTCGATCATTTCCAGTGGAGAACGATCGTCGTCCTCCCGCCGCGAGGCTCGGCACGAAATTGTCCTTGTTTCGGTATGCTGCATGGACCACGCGTGTGCACAAGGCGCATGTCTCATCCCTGGCAGATGGGCCAATAACAGGGTTCGGAAAGCGCCTGAGCATAGCGCAGCTACCGTGCTATCGAGGACGGCAGTCGCCGGCTACAAGCAAGTCGAACGCTTCGCGCGCGTCTTTGAGCTCCTGCATCGCTGCCGAGAAACGGGCTAACTCAAGGAGCGATGGCTGCTGAGCATCGTGCTCGCAATAGCGGCGCTCTAATGCGGCGGACGCGGCCTGCACCTCGCGCGCTGCCCCGGCTACTCGTTCAAGTGCCTGAGCTTCCGGTGAGCGCCGACGTTCAGTATTAGGTTCTTCGCGTTCTAACGGGACCATGGTTTCTTGAAGTAGTCGTCCATGAAGATTATCGGCAACATGTCAGTAACAGACTACAGGACGACTATCGCTCGAAGTCACTGGCCGTCAGTTTCAAAGAGTCGGTCTTGGCTCGCATTGCTCTGCGCACTGCCAACGCAAAGATGCGGTTGCGTCCGTCTGCGAATGCCTTGCGCACACGAGCTTCGCTGGCATCCGGTGGCAGCCAAAAGAACTGTTCCAATGCATCTCGCGTTAGCAAACAACGAACTTCTCGACCGCCGACGAAAATCGGAAACTCGACCGCGGCCCCATCGGTGGCGAGGACAATTTCGGTAACGCTTAATGTGTCCATCTTGCACCCCTGCTTCATTCGCTGAAAAGTCGGCCCTCGCGGAAATGAGGTCCATTTTGGCCTCGCCGCGTCGGATTTAACGAGAAAACTAGGTGCTTTGCAATTCAATGAGAAGCACTGTTCGTCCATACAGCGCATTTTGCCAGGCGGCCTCAAAAGCGAAGTGCAACACCTATCTCGTATAAGGTGTCGCAATGCCCGAAAAAATTTCTTACCAACAACTTCAGCCTGAAGAACGCCTGATCATTGCAAGCTTGCATCTGCAGGGTTCAAGTATGCGAGCCATGGCTCGCATACTTGGGCGCTCGCCGGGAACTATCAGCCGCGAGTTAACGCGAAACAGCTCTCCTGTTGGCTATGCATCAGTGCCTGCTGCAGCGCTTTGCAGCGCGCGCCGCAGTGCGTCACGCCCTCGGGCCAAGCTTTGCCCGCAAAGTGTCTGCTGGCGCATCGTTCTCACCCTGCTTGAGTGGAAATGGTCGCCTCAGCAGATATCGGGCACACTGAAGCGCATGTATCCAACCGACTCGACCCAGCACGTCTCGCACGAAACCATCTACACGGCTATCTATGCTCAGCCGCGCGGTGAACTGCGCCGCCAACTCATTGCCTGCCTGCGCCATGGCCACAGCACGCGCATGCCACGCACGCGGGGCACCGACCGGCGCGGACAGATTCCCGACATGGTCAGTATCCACGTGCGCCCGCCCGAAATTGAAGACCGACTGCTGCCAGGTCACTGGGAAGGCGACTTCATCAAGGGTGCGAACAACCAATCCTCTGTAGGCGTTCTGGTCGAGCGCACCAGCCGCCTGGTGCTGCTTGCCAAGATGGAGGACGCCACCGCCGCTTCAGCGCTAGCGGGCTTCTCCGCCAAACTCAATTCGATTGTGGCGCCCTTACGGCAAAGCTTTACTTACGACCAGGGCAAAGAAATGTCGCGGCATAAGGAGCTGGCCGCCGCCACCGGCGTGAATGTCTACTTCTGTGACCCACATAGCCCCTGGCAACGTGGAACCTGCGAGAACACCAACGGGTTGCTGCGCCAGTATCTGCCTAAAGGCACGGACCTATCGGTCTACAGTCAGGAAGAACTCGACGCGATCGCCGACAGTCTGAACAGCCGCCCGCGCGCCACTCACGCGTTCCATTCGCCATTCGAGGTCTTCGCTGCGACACTTGCCTCAGCAAGCCAACCTCAAGGCTCTAAACACTAGCCCCTCCTGTTGCGCTTCGGTTTGAAACCGCCCCATTAATGACCCGCCTGTGAGCCCCCAGAGAATGCATCTCACGGTTCGCGCGGGAGAGTTTCGCTCAAATTCGGGAAAGCCGTCGCGACCGGATAAGCGGCTCTGCTGGGAGAGCCGTCCGGAGGCGCCGGGCGCCCACGACGAGCAGGTCTCTTTCTCAGCATGCCGGATTTCGCGCGGCGAACGCCGACCACCAACTCAAGTTGTTTGAACTACTGTCCGCTGCAGCCCTCTTATTTGTCATCCACCGACGGAGGCGCGATTGAACCGACTAAAGGTAGGCACCCGGGTAAAGCTAACCAAAAACCGAATCCTGCAGCTGGATAGCAACTCCGCGAAGCGATACCGAGAGCGCGTGCGAACAGTTATCGGCTATCGCCCTGGTGCTGCTGGCCCGCTTGTCGAGTTGGACGCTGATGAGGAAAGGCGTAGCGAGATACTGCAGGATGTCGCGCACGCATACTTGGAGGTCTTACAGGCATAGTTGTGTCAAATGTCTTGGCCGTCATGAAGCGTGGTCATCCCTAGCCTGCCGATGGTTGGTACGAAGATATGAACAATTTGAAGCAAACACACCTCGGTACGCCTCGCAAAGGCCGAGGGATGCGATGAGCAGCTACTCACATACCGCTCACTTGCTCGAAAGTGATTCGTGCCTCATACGCAAGTTCAGCCGACATCGCCGCTGCGACGCAAGGCCGAAATTAGAAGGCGTATGATCGGCGGCGATTTCCAATAAAGAGCGACCTGCCATGGCTGAAGTGAGTTGGTTTAACCAGATAGACCGCGAATGGGCAGCACTAAGACGGCACGACCCGGCTCTCGACATCGAGAAGTTTTATCGACATGTCTTGTCGGCCTATAAGGCTGGATTTGCACCTTTTGAATCCATCGCGTCTACTGCGAATGCGTTGCTGGTGTCGGCACTCCCAGGCGCGGCATATCTCGGGCGCAAGATGCTGGACCAGGTGGGCGTCGACAAACATCCCGCCTTGCGAGTCGCGTACGCGCTATCGCTGCTCAGTGGCACCGGCGGCGAGGCCGACTACGCACTGGGTCATCGCGTGTTGACGGATGTGCTGAAGGACGAACACGCTCCGGACAAATTAAAGGGCCTAGCTGCTGCTGCTCTTGGAGACAGCGCGCGATTGGGACGCGGAGAAGAAGTTGACCTTGAGCTTGCCAAAGCTCGATACGAGATAGCATTTGAATTCGGCATACGAGATGCCGCCCACACCCTCGGGCTTTACTGGGAGCACCGTTGGAGCGGCGCGGCACCCGGCGACGTTCTGCCGGACCTGACCCGCGCAGTGCAGTGGTACAAACGCGGCGGCGCAGCTAGTCCGAGGTGCGTGGCCCGACTTGAATCCCTGGGCACCAAGTAGCGCGGCGGATTCACGGGCTGCGGACCTATTCGTCGTCGCCCGTGAAGACCAGCGCCGAGAGCGACAGCTTCCCAGAGTCGAAGTAGGCTGATGGACGTGAGATTTGGTGATGATGCTATTCCTTGGTTCCGCTGAACCGTGCGTGGATGACGTTGTTTCCACTTAGCCCTACGCGAGTTCGCTTGCAAGAGAGATCTCGGTGCTCCCGAAATAACAGCAGCCCAATTCTGAACACCGTTAGCGTGATGGCGACGACTGAAGCGACCAGCACCGTTGTGTGTGGCGCTTCGGCTCGGTCGTCCAGCGCTTGTTGCTTTTCCTGTTCGGCCTTTTCTTGTTTCGCCTCGTTCTCTTTTGCCTTCACGCCGCGCTGGTGGTAGTCCTTTCGGTCGTAAAAGTATTCGGCCTTTGAGGTGCGAAATTTCAATACGACGAGATAGGCGCTTAGCATCACACCAAGAATGAGGGTCAACGCGAGTGCGTACTCGATCGCCGTATAAACTGGTCCCGACAACAAAGCCCCTTGGGTGTTTGGCTTTACGAGTAGTTCCGGAAAAACCTTCGCGAGAATGGCCGGGACCGAAAAGCAAAACGCAAAGATAGCGGTGCGATCGATATCTTGTTTGAGAGCTTTCACGCGCAGCTTGAACTTCTTATCATCGAACAAGGGACTGTCAAGGTTTTTGAGATCCAGTCCGTTCAACGTTGTGTTGATCCATGCCAACAGGCTGCCGATCACAAGGGCCGCGATTGTCAGACACGCGAAGAGTAGCTGATCATCTCTGTCCGAAAATCCAAAATATATGCCGATCCACACGGCACCTCGCAGTGCGCCGTACCATATCGCCGTCATCACCAACGAACCGAGAATGATGCGTGCCTTGCTCGGCTTCTGCCAGTGCTCGGGAAACTCTTTTTTGACTACATTTTTCATTTTTTTCCTGGCCGTTGTGCCGGCGTGGCCGGCTTTTGCGTTTCGTCTATCGGACTTCAGCCAGCTAAGTTAGCCGTGCCTCAGATGGGGTCTGGCGAAATCTTCCAACGCTTGGATCGCAGTCAGTATGTCGTTCGTCAATTTGTTATCTGCGGAGTTGCGAGTTCCGAAAACTTCCGATCTGATCTTTTTCGAGAACTCACGGTCAACTTTAAAATTCTCACCTTCACTTACGCAGTTGTCGATATAGCTTTCGATCGCCGCGTAGAGGATGGACACGCAACACGACAACTGCTGTGTCGCTTCGCGCGCATCCGCTCCCCAAATTGCTTCCACTTCAAGGCTGCGAGTATCGAACTCTTTTAAAGACGTGGCGACATGCGACCAACGATGTTTGAATACATGGTTCCAAGCATTCGCTTCGTCCTTCGTGGACGAATTGATGCCGCCCTGCTTATATCCTGCCGGGAATTCCGCTGCGACCACGAGCGAAGCGCGACAGTTGAACAGAGCCTCTCGAAGTGAATAGGAGGCACGCATCAGCGCTAGTGCAGCCTCGAATTTGGTTCTTCCGCCAAGCTCGCGGAGCCAGTTATTCAGCCCCTTTCGAGCGACGAGCGCTGTGATAACCCCCGCTACCGCGAGCGACACATCCTTGACCATGCCCACGACCAGGCCAATCTCAGCTAGTGCCATGACAACTCATCCATAGTCTCTTTTCCTGTGTGCCGGCACTGACCAGCGCTTCCGACCACACTCCGCGGAGACCCGAAGGCAGGCGGTCGAGGCCGCTGATCCCTCGGGCGTGCTAAACGGCTATCTCCGCCAGTGCCTTATCCATGCTAAAAACTTTTGTCGAACCGGATGCTGTGACCACCGCAAACGCCTTGGTTTGGGCGTAGGTGCCGTGAGATCGTTGCTCGTTGTCCCATTCCGTTGTCACATCAACTGCATGTTCAGCCGGCCATGCCGTCGCCGCGCAGTAACGCCCATAGATATCCAGCACGTCCGACCTTTCAGGCTCCGAGAGCCGAGTGCCTGGCGGAGTAGCTTCCCGCACCTTGCTAAAGTGTTCTTTCGCGGCCTTGAGTGTCCCAAAAACAGTGCCGCTCGCGACCGTCACTTGCTTTGCCATTTCGACCCCAATCTACTGTGACATGATAATTGCGGCCCGCTCGGCCGTTACCCTTTCCGTGCTCAGTGGTCGAGATCACGATGCAGGCCCTTTTGGTAAGTCTGCCAGGCTCGACGTCCAGCGTGTTGGCATCAGTGACCGAAGTTTTTCGACGTAGACGATCATTTCATCAAGCCACTCGACAAGTTCGGAGAATCGCACTTCATGCTCGGCAATGCGGAGTCGGTCGATGGTTCTGACAGTCTGACCAGGTTGCGTCGGATCGTTGAGTGCGACTTCCGCGCCCGTTGGTTGGATCATGTAGGGCAGATCATCGGTCAACTCGCCGGTGACCAGTCGCTCCTCAATGTGCTGCATTGTGTCACGCATGACCTTGAGCCTGTCCTTCACCGCTTTCGTGGCGAAAACAGGTTTGCAAGAGTTAATCACCGCGCGAGCTTCAGGCGGCAGTTCAACACACCGGCGAAACCGAACAAATGCACGCACTGCTAGGTAAACGCCAGTGATACACGACTCGAACCGCGCGATGCTACGGTAGATCTCGCTGAGGTGCATCGCGCGGCTCGCTTGGAAGGCGGCACGAAGGTGCTGTGCAGCAGCTAGATAGTCCTCCCGCGCGGAAAACACACAGCGAACAAACGTCGAGGAGAGCGTGATGACCTTCGTGGAGTCCGAAAAATGACCAACGACGAGCTGGGCTCCCCAGTATCCGAGAAAGGGATTCGTGGGTGCGAGTACATCCGGGATGCTGAACTCGATGATCATGGTCAGGGCGATGACGAAGTGGTCAATGCGGTTGCCTTGTTTCGCGCGCGCGAAAACCGCAGAGCGCTTTTCCTAGCTCGCGCCGGGGGTGCTTACGTTCTTCTGAGACAATCAGGTCACACTCAGCGAGTCTAAGGCCGCTTGATAGCCATCGTATGGGTAGCATGGCCAGCCGGATGGAATGCAGAAGCCGTCACGCCTTTCAATGCTGGTGAATTGACCGTGCCATCCGCTATCCCGAGCGAATGTCCAGCCGGAAAGGCCTATTCCATCGAACTGATCGTAGGTGATGTCAATCAGGACGTCGGCGACCTCGAACCAAGCATGCGACTGATCGGCTGGTAGCCCCGGATGCTCGCATCCGCAGACATACACCCCATCGTAGTGCAGTTGCTCTTTCAGCAAGCGCCCAACGATTTCAGACGCTGGGCCACATGCTCCTCGCGGAAAGTCAGCGAACGCCGAACCGCGGGTGCCGTATAGGCTGCTCAAGCCTCGGCGGCAAGCGATCGCGATCTTCTCAATGACAGCACGATCAATCATGGCTGACGCTTTTCCAGTCTAATCGGTTGAAGCGCTGTTCGCGGCAATGGCAGCGTCGTAGGTCATTCCGTGCTTCCACGCTGTAAACCCGTTACTTCCACCATCAATCGAATAGCCCAGTCCGGAAACTACGTCGATTGAATAGCCCGTCGCGCGCGCAATGTCTGCGAAATCGTATACCTGAACAGATGCTTCCTGCTTAAGCAACCGTTGGTTGATATATTCCTCGAGCTCAGAGGCAATGCGATTTCGGTCAGCGTTTTTTTGCCGCTTCTTCGTATCGCGACCACCGTAGTGGTCGCGCTTGATATGGATCGGGTAGGTAACCATGCTTTGCCTTTCCTGTTATCTTCAATCTATTTTCGAATAGGGAACTCCGGCTTCATCAAGGATGGCCAGAAATTCCTCAGGAACCCACGAAAAGTCAACACTCGTTCCCGTTTCAGCGCCCTCTGGCAGCTGGGCAACGGAGGTGCTTCCTCGTGCAGGACGCCATGCGGCGTATGCCTTGCGAACCGCCTCTTTCTTGTTGGTTGGGACCCTGATCGTGGACATGGCTTTTCCTACCGTTTGCGGGTCGTGTACTGGTCAGAGTGATATTTGATCGGAAGCCCTATCGTCACGTAAAACCTTTCTGGGTACTCGACAATCTCAACTTTGTCGAACGTCGCCTTTGCTAAACCCAAACCAGCATCGAGATGGCGCGCAATTTCGTGCACGTCGCGGTGAATTTCATCCGCACAAATTAAATATCGATATGGCTTCTGTCGGTCCGTTACGATCTCGACCTCAACTGCGCCGCCTACAATCTGCACACTGAAAGACTCGAGTGGGCGTTTCGCCATAATTTTTTCCTACACAGTGATAACGAGATCGGTGTACTTCGACAGATGACCATCCGACGTGACCAACCGCAACGGCTCCGACAATGCCTGCGCAACCAGAAGCCGGTCAAACGGGTCGCGGTGAATGTCAGGCAGATTGCGAACCAATGCAGCGTGAACGGCCCGCACCGGCAGCTCCATGAATCCGCTGGCTTCAATCTCCGAGACAAGCATATCGACGTCGGCCTCAAGTTTGCCGAGACCGACCTTGATCGAAGCCTCCCAGATGCTCGCGCTGCTTATATATACTTCGTCAGCTTCCAGAATCAGCTTGCGCGCCGCTTTGGTCAGCTTGCGGTCATCCATGACCGACCAGAGATAGACGTGCGTATCGAGAAGCAGGCGCATCAACGACCCTCGAATGCTGCAATCACATCATCGGGGAGCGGGGCATCGAAATCGTCCGCAATACGGACCTTGCCCTTGAGGCCGCCGAAACGGCGCGTGACCTTCGCCCGCTCCATCGGCACCAGTCGGGCGGCCGGCTTGCCGGCCTTAGCGATGACGATTTCCTCGCCACTGGCTGCGGCATCGACCAGCCGCGAAAACTGGGTCTTCGCCTCATGAATATTGACTGTCTGCATAATCGCTCCTAGTGGACTAAGCCCATATTAGTCCACTAGGCCACGCC
The DNA here is from genome assembly GCF_011493005.1 of Caballeronia sp. SBC1. Classification (NCBI taxonomy): domain Bacteria; kingdom Pseudomonadati; phylum Pseudomonadota; class Betaproteobacteria; order Burkholderiales; family Burkholderiaceae; genus Caballeronia; species Caballeronia sp. SBC1. The sequence continues at coordinate 252,294 of NZ_CP049160.1, read as the reverse complement.
GGTCAAGCGGCAAGCTCCCACCATATGAATTAACGGCAGAGCAGCGCTACCGCTTGAATCTTTGCCCCGATCCGGAATGCGCACACGTGCTGCGCGTATTCCGAGGAATTTTGAGGCCATCGGGCCCAAAACGCGCGTGTGCAACCCGTGCTATTTCGTGTCCTCGGAAAATGACGAAATTACAGGCGTAAAAAAGCCCGCCTTCTGGAATCAGAAGGCGGGCTATGGATTGCGGCTCGATTACATGTCCGGCGATGGGCTTTCCAGCTTGCCAGCTGGGACATGTTCCTCGCCATCGACTTCGGCCAAGTGCGGCTCATCGTTCATGCTTACTTCGCAGACGATGATCTGCCCGAGAATCTCACCAACGTTTGCGCTTGCGGCATCAAGCTTTGTACGAAGGGCTGTTCGTGCGGCGCATTCGCTCACTGCGCGAATGCGGACAGCCGCATCCAGCTTGGCGTCAAACAGGTACTCGCGCGTCTTCCCCAGAGTTTCTGGCATTTCTTGATTGATCAAAGCCGCCTCCTTTGCCGCGAACAGTAAGCGCGGCGTCACCGCATGCATCTGGACGACCAGGTCAGCCACCGATTCTGCAGCCGGTTCAAACGAATCGAAGGATATAACCTGTGTCTTGCCGGACAACACGGCTACAGCGCTGCGACCATCACGTTGCCGAACCGACCAAGGTTCGGCTGGCAGTCCTTCGTGCAAAGATTGAAGTTTACGTACGGCGACCAAATCGATTCCCGACTCTGCCGAAGCAAACAGCACAGGCAACGCATTGTGCAGTTCCACAATAGCCTCGGCCTTTTTCTCGCGCTCTCTGTCCCACGAATGAAACCTCAATAGAATGTGCTCGTTACACGCGATTGCAAGCGGATAGTATGCCGTGCCGCCGTCCACCACTTGCCACATGCCAAGCGGCGCAGCTTCATACAGCGATCGCAGGTTAGCAACTTCCGCGGGATGCGTTTTCAGCTTCGGGTCCATCCCGTCCGCGGCTCTGTACGCGTCAACAAATCCGCCCCAGTGCGCGTCCAGACGATCCTGATGGGTTTTCGAGGCAAGCAATCTGTTTGTCCGCCCATCAGGACCAACCATCACGAATTGGAAGCCCACGTCTGCATCGGGATGATCAACCGTGAGATATGCGCCGACTTCTGAGCCACGCGCCTTTGTGACCGCGGCATCAATCATGCGCTGGGCTTGGAAGTAATCTATTTTCCCAATGACGCTCGATTCATAGAGACGTGTTTCGCTTTTTACTTCCATGGTGAATCTCCTGTTTAAGTAAGCCCGCTGCTGAGGCGAGCGGTGAACTGAGCACAGGTGATGTCTCGCCGGAAAATATGCTGCGTGATCCAACCGCGCCGCTTGAATGAGCCCCACGCACGTAGGTCTATTGCCAAAACGTACCGACGAAAAAATTCGCACTCTCGAGAGGCGGCCCATGGACAATCGACCTACGACGTCTCAATGCGTGGCACTAACCACGCTGTTCTCGGACCGCAGTTCCTTCAGCTCGTCGATGATAGCCATGGTGCGCCGCGCACGGGTTTCGAAACCAGTTTTGCCTGCGCGACACCCTGGAACTTTACGAACGCTATTTTCTGATCCGCGCTCATCGGAGAGCGCTCTGACGCTGATGGCGGAGAGCGCAGGAGCGACTGACGACCCAACCAGTCCGGCGCTATTCGTGACGGCCACAGGGGCAGCACCACGGATCGATACCCGTGAGCGAACAACCGCCCGAGGCCTCAATTTCTTCCCACGCCGCATTCAGTTCCTCGGCCGTCGCATAGTCGTGTGACTTCGCAATTTCGATCGCAAGCGCTTGATACTCTAACTCGACCTCATCAAGCCTCGCGTCGACCATCCCTGAAAAACGCTTCACGTAAAGTTCGTAGACCTGTCCGCAGCCTCTGCTTGCCTCATCGGCCATCGCACTGATCCACTCCGTGAGACCTTCGCGCGTACGCAGCTTCACGAGTTTCAGGCGTACGGCCTTGAACCCGGCCTCCCACTCGCAAGCGAGTTGTGGAACGTCAGCCACTAATCGCGGCAGCTCCAGATTCTCGCGCGCGGCGACCTCGCCGCAACGCCTTGCCAATTTGAACGCCCATCCAAGGTTCCGTTCTGCGCCCTTCTCGTTGCCAGCCACCACGCTGACTCTGTGGTGCGCCCAGTAGACTCTCGCCTCGAGAGCAATCGAGTACATTTCGCCAGCCGTTGGGTTACTCCATCATCTCGTATTTTTGCCGCCCGAGCGTTCGTGCATATTTCCTTCTCATGTCGCGATTCCTCTGCTATTTAACACTGCCCGGGGCGTGCCTGACTTTGTGCGATTGTCGCGACGATACGTGCCGCAGATCGACCAAGACTGCGCATTCTGGCTCGCCGGTTGACCGATCAATGTGTAGCGCTGATCAGACCGTTTTCAGTTCTCAGTTCCTTCAGCTCTTCGATGATCGCCATGGTCCGCTTTGCCCGGGCCTCGTAATCACTCTTTTGCTGCGCATCGCGCTGAAACTTTAGGAACGCCGCTTTCTGGTCAGCGTTCATCGGCGAGATCCGCTTCAATGTATTGTCTATCGATTGCGACGCTTGGGTCGTTGGGTTGTATGCCTGTTGAACTGAACTGATGATCGCAAACGACACTGACGACGTGACCTGATCCGCCATCACATCCATCAACTGGTTGTAGATCTGGATCGCGTCGTTCTGGTTCAGGCCGGTAAGCTCCATCATCATCCGCTGCATGTTTACACCCAAAACATTGACGAACTGCTGCTGAGTCGAAGTCAAGGCCGTCCCGGTGTTGTAGTCGTAGATAATGGACCCGGACTGAATCGTTGTAATGATGTTGCCCGGCTGACTGGACATACCACCGGGTGCTGCCGGCTGTACACCCGCAAGCTGGTCGATCAGATACCGGCGGATCCCCTGATAGGTGAAGTTGGTCTGCGTCACCTGCTGGCAGCCCTCATCGTTGGCCTGGAAGTCGTTGCATAGATAGACCTGCCTGGGCTTGGCTGGATCGAACCCTTCCTTAAGGTCTTCCCAGGTCAATGACGCCGGAAATACCTTGTCGTCAATTGGCGATTTCGAAACCGGACTGTTGTTGGTGTCGGGACGCACCTCAGTTCCGAACAGGCTCATGATTAGTTCCATGCCCGGCTCCTGCCCGCCGAGCGCACCAAGGTCCATCGTGTTTGCTGCCCCCGTCGCGAACATCGTATTGAAAAACGTGTTTCGGTACCCGGTCGTATCGTTTTGCGTCGCACCGCGATTGACGTTTGGACCGCCGGAGAAAGCCGCATTCAGTCCAGCGTACATATCCGTGTACCAGCCCTTCGCCACGGCAGTCTGGTTTTCGACGTCCTTTGCAAACGACCCACCCACTTCACTATCAAGGCCGGTCGCGCTGATCGCGCTTCCGATAACGGCCTTGCTTACCGCACATGAATTGATCTGCCCGTTATTTAGCATGTCCGCATAGTGCTTCATCGCAGCCATAATTGAGTAGCAGTCGTCGCAGACTGCCTTGATTGCCAACTGCATGAGGTATCCAGGTGCTGCCTGAATAATGCTGCGCACGAGCGACTCGAGCTGCGCACCGGATAACATTGAAAAGCTGCCAAAAAATGCGTCGATGCCTGAACAGCCAGCCGCGAGCCGCGGCGGATCGATGTGCACAAGCTGGTAGTTTTGCACCGGGGCACGCATGTAATAGGACGGCCCATATACACCCATGCCATTCTGGCCAGTGATCGCCCCGCCAGCTGACGAGTTCCACATCGAGTTCAGCGACGAATTTACGTCCGCGTGGACAGCGGAGCAAAAGAAAGAAAGAAGCCCTGCAGCTGCGAGAATAGTGCGCCGAAGTTTCATTACTGGTGCCCCCCTGTACCCTGAACTACGCCTGGCATACGGCGGCCAACCGCTTCCCGCATTAGCTTGACGAGCTCCGCTGGGTCATCGGTGTTGGCGGCTGCAGCCACTTTCTTCATCCTATCCAGATCCGCCGGACTGATGATTCCCCGCTTTTCAAGTTGCGCGGCATCCATCAGGTCCTGCGGAACCAGCTGGGCGTCGATCGCGGCCTCGACGATCTTGCGCTGCAGTTCATCCTGCGCCATTGCGCCGTGCGCCACGATCATCACCGTCGAAGGCGGTACAACGAGCACCACCGCCGGCGTCAATTTCAGTTCGAACGACCTGAACGTGCCGTGATTACGGTCGACCACCATGGCCTCAGGCCGCATCCCCTGCAAAGGCGCCCCGTCTTCGGAGATGTACCTAACGGGGAAGTGGTATTTGTCAGTAAGCGCCTTCACAGTCGGCAACTCGTCCTGACAGAACCCGCACCGCGAATCGAAGAAGAACCACAGGCCTGCGTGTGCAGACAGATCGGTCAGGATCTCTTCCCGAGCGCGATCGACGTGCCATAGTGCGTTGCTGCGCGCGGCCGCCGCTGTCGGGAACCTGACTTCTTCGTTGAGGTATGGATCCTCCGCAGCCACTTTCGAACCGACGTCGGCGAAGTTCTGGCTCATGTCGAGCATCATTCGCTGAGCCCACATGTACGCCAGCAGGTTCCCCTCGGTCGGGTGGTTCATCGCGTTCAGCTTCAGTATTTGCATCTTTTGACTCAGCCACTGGACTGAAAAAGGTTCCGGACTCGACGGCGCTGACGCGGGCGCCGGAGCCGCCGGGACCGGGGCAACCGCGACACGGCTTGCCGGCGCAACCTCTACTGCATCGACCGGCGCCGTCGCGCGGCCGTCGTCGTAAAAAAACCATCCCTGGCTCTTTCCCTCGTAGAAACCGTCTGCCCGCGCGGCTGGGCCCGCGAGGATCCCTCCCGCCACGGACAGTGCGACACAGACCAGAATCCTTCGCGTTCGACTTGGCGACATTGGTGATTGACCATTAAATCAACAATCTTAATACGGTTATAGTAACTCTGTTGTGAGACTGTTTTTTATCCGCATTTCCCGGATACGGCCTGATCGTTGCGTTTCAGGGGCCGACTCTTTCATGCCAACGGGTTCTACACATGTCAAAAATCCTCCGCGTCGCGCTCGGCCTCATGGTCGCGTCGCTCTTGACGAATGCTTCCTTTGTCCCACCGTTCCGGCACGTTGTCGGCGACTCAGCGGCGGCTGTGTTTGTGGACACGATCCGGGCCTTATCGACGAATGTCGCCCAAAGTACCGGCGCTGAAACACTCATCCCAATTACGGTGACCCTGTTCTATGTCGGACTCGCCCTGCTCATCGTTGAGGCGGCGCACATGGCCGTTCTGTCGACGGGCCAATGTGTCCGCCACGTTGTGTCGTCAGTGCACTCGCGGGTCTTTCCGGGAAGGTCGATGTAATGCCTTGCGCACGTTCTTGACACTCTGAAAAATCATGCGACTGCCGATTTTCTGGACACGTTGGCTCGTCTTCGTAGCCGTCCTGTTTGCCGGGACGCCTGCCGCATTCGCGCAGTCTGACGCCGATGTCGGCGCCTGTTTTGTCGCATCGGGAGCGAAATACAGCATTGACCCGCGCCTGTTGTGGGCCATTGCAGAGACGGAATCGAGCGGTCGCCCCGACGCGAGGAATCTCGGCCATTTTTCGCGTACGGGCACGATTGATATTGGCCTTATGCAGATCAATTCATCCTGGCTGACGACACTCGCACGTTTTGGCATTACGCGCGATCGCCTGCTTGACGATCCCTGCCTGAATATCGATGTCGGGGCGTGGATTCTGGCGCGAACCATCCGGCAGCAGGGTGCTAGCTGGAACGCTGTCGGTGCATACAACAGCGCCTGCACCCAACTCAAGGGGGAAGCCTGTACCGACGCCCGCCAGGAGTACGTGCGCAAGGTCTGGAGCTGGTACCAGGGTACCCCTCCCCCTCGCCTGGGCTCGGTACGACGACATTCACAGCCAAACTCCGGGCCTCGGCAGCCAGCCGGCGCGGCTCCGGGCGCCGACATTGTTTTTACGACTGAGGACGGAACCGAATGAAGACGGTCATCTCCTATGTGGCCGGCGCCGCGCTGGTTGGATGGGTCACCTATGTCATGGTGTCTACAGACCCTGCTGTACGTGTCAGCCGAACCTGCATGCCTCTAGGCGCGAGCGTACGGCTATTCGGTGCGGTAATCGGGATGCTCGATGAAGATACCGGACGCGACGTGCGTGACGACGCTCTGCCTATGATCGAGGCATGCCGCTCATCGATCTGGTCTTGGGCTTACGATGGACAACCCCTTCCCCGCTTCAACGATGTCGACCCCGTCTTTGGGGACTATCGACCACGCGGCAGCACTGCGGCAGACACGGCCGGCCAGGATCCGCAGCCTTGGGCGACTAACCGCCACCATCGCGGTGGCGACACCGCCGCTGCCTCCACAACTGCGGCGACGGGAAGTGAAAACGACGGAGACAAGCTGTGAATGCGCCAGACCTGGTCGTGGCCACGCAACCTGACTTCGCGTCGTTGCTCGTCTCGTCCACCGGGTTTCTTCATAACGGTCTCGACCGGTTTATCAGCACCTCGAGCGGTGATGGGAAGCTCGTCGAATTTCTGAACTATCTGTTTCCGACCGCTTGCCGGGAGGGCGCATCCGACATCCACATGCGACATCACCAAAACGGCTTTCAGGTGCGCATTCGAACCGACGGCGTGCTGCGCGAGCGGTTCCTTCTGAATAGCAACGCAGCGCGGGAAATCAACGTCAAGATCCGTTCGCGCTGCAACCTCGAGGTATCCGACACTGAGTCACCGCTCGACGGGAAGTTCACTGTCGCCGTCGACGGACGCCGCGTGGATATCCGGGTCTCCATTCTCCCAAGTGACCTTGGACAGTCGATTGTCTGCCGGATTCTTGACGAGGCCAACGCTGCGAGAAAGATTGCAGACATCTGGATGCCGTCCAAGCTTCGTGCAGCGCTGATGGAAGCGCTCGAGGAAGAAGAAGGTCTCATCCTCAACGTCGGTCCGACCGGTTCCGGCAAGACGACAACCTTATATGCCTGCCTCGATCATCTAAACGAGCCGGACATCCACATCATGACCGCCGAGGACCCGATCGAATACACGCTGAGAGGAGCTACACAGATCGCCGTCACCGCTCACCGTACTTTCGCCAGGATTCTGCGAGCGATGTTGCGTCAGGATTTTGAAGCCGGACTAATAGGCGAAATCCGCGATGGAGAAACCGCCGGCGTGACGCTGACCGCTGCAAACACGGGGCACCTGATGCTGTCCACGCTTCACACGCGCAATGCGCTTTCAACGATCACCCGCTTCCTCGACCTGGGCGTCAAAGCATATGAAATCGCAGACGCGATTCGTCTCGTCACCGCTCAGCGTCTTCCGCGCAGGTTGTGCCCGAGCTGTTCGACCCTGCACGTACCGACCGACGAACAGATCAAGAGGATAAAGACGAAGCATGGTGGCTCCCGAATTGAATTCGATCGTCCCTTCTATGCGGCGAACCCAAGCGGCTGTGACCATTGCAGGGATGGCTACAAAGGGCGGATTCCGATCATGGAGATGCTCGTCGGCACCGATTCGCTACGTGTGGCCATCGAACGTGGTGATCGCGAAGCGATGCGCGAAGAGGCGTTCGCGCAACCACAATACGCGCCCCTTCTCCAGGCCGGAATCGACATGAGCTCGCAGCGGCTTGTCGACTTCAGGACAGCACTTAAATTCGCCCAGTGAGCATTCCATGGCAAACCGACGACACTTTCTCCTTTCGGCCGCCTCCACGGGACTCGCCAGCCTGACTGGCATCGGCGCTCGGCAGGTCAACGCGCAGGCCGTTGATGACGACGGAACCGTTCCTGGCCTTCCAACCAGTTCGGGCCTCGCGGGACAGGACAATGGCAAAATCAACATCAAGCCCTATCTGGAAATAGGCGACTTTGCAGAAGACCGCAATAGGGTGTTCATGTTCTTTCTTTACACCTGCCCGTTCTGTGCCCAATACGCAGAGTCATTCGAGGCATGGGGTAGAACGATTCCAAAGCCGGTACTCTTTGTCCCGGTCCCGCTGATGATCGATGATCCAACGGCCCTGTCTGCCACCGCGGCATATTACGTCGCACGCAGTCTCATCCCCGATCGAATGGCCGAGTTCGAGGCACGTGCGTATGACCTCGGACAACGACGCGATCCGATGCCCACCGCCAAGGATTTTCCTCAGATTCTCTACGGCATGGGTCTGCGACGCGACGTGGTTCTTTCCGCGTTACATTCGCCCGAAACGCGGGACCGACTGCTGCGGGCGGCCGCGCTCGCGCGCCGGTATCGTGTAAGCGCCACTCCAGATTTTGGCGTCGGCGGCCGCTACACGACCAACGCGAACTACACGGGCGGGAACTATGGAACGCTCGTCCAGCTGCTCAACGGCCTGATCTCCATGGCAATGAACTCATGAGCCGCCGCGACTTCCTCGTCGGGTGTATCGCGGCGCTTCTCGCGCCGATGACAGCACCCACCTCAGCAAACGCGGCGGTGACTCCGACGAAACCCGACGGCGCTCCCCATAGCGTCCAGCTTCAGCTCGACACGAGCGCGCTCAAGTACATCGTCGATGAACCGTCCCTGGGCAGGACTCCCCTCTGGTTCATCCTGGACTCAGGATGCGATATTTGCCTGAATGCCTTTTCTGACCTGCGCACCCATGCGGCCATTCACGATCGCACTCTCTCATCGTTTGAGCTTCGGTTCGTCCCCGTGGGCGACACGCCTGACTCTGCAGCGGCCGCCGCTCGCGCGTTTGCGGCCAACAGCATGGAAGGTTTCTTCGTTCAAAGCTGGAGCGTTCCCGTCACTCCGCTCGCGATGCACGCGCAACACGAAAACACCTTGGCCACGCGGTCGCTACCCGGCTACCCCGCGTTCGTTATCGAAGATCAACCTGTCAAACTAGGATACGGCGGATGGGCAGATTTTGCCGAATGGCTTGCGCCCTGATCGCCTCCTGCGCGCTGTCCTCGCATGTTGAAGCGATATCGCGCGAGCAACCGCAAACGCCACAAGCAGATTCGCACGCAGCTGCCGCGGACTCAGCAAGCGCGCCTTGGGAGTTCACGCCGGGCCCAACGCCAGTACGGTGCGACAGCTGGCAGGTTCGTAGCCCCTTCCGCGCTGCGTTCCTGTCCACGCTCTCGCTAAGCGCCTGGCCCCCGCATTTCGGCGCATGCACGCCCGTATCCTCCATTGCCGAGGACGGGTGGACTCCTGCAACGCTTCAACTCGTTTTTCCGCATGCGAAGAACGCATTTATTCGTCTCAGGATAATTATTTACCTCATGGAGATTTTGCTACTCTGGCGAATCATCAAGCCATTGCGGGCAATACGGCATTTGCGCAGGAGCAAATCTTGAGGGGCTTTTACAAGCGGGCAACTGCGCGCACGAAGCGCATGCAGCGCGCCATTTCGTCAGCCAGTCGCAACCTCCTCGTGGCGGTCGCGACAACATGGCTGCTCGGAGGGTGCGCGCCAGAGCATGCCCCCGAGCCGTATGTCGCCAAACGCGGCTGGCTGGGCGTTGAAACGCGTTCGACCGGTTCAGATTACGCGAGCCTCGGTACCGCGCAGGAGCCTGTTATCACGGCTCAACCCGTCAAACCGGTTCCGCCGGATGGGTGGGAGATCGATCAGCTCGAACCCATGGTTGTTTCCGCGCCGCTCGATCTTGACGACGAGCCCGTGCTCAAGACAGCACCGATAGTCACCAAACACAGTCGTTCGCGGCACAAGGTGAAGCGGGCGCTGACGAAATCCGTCGCGCCGCTTTGCCGTCCATCAAACTCAAGGAGTGCATCGTGATCGAGCGCGACATCCCTCAGATGATCGATAACCCACCGCAGATCGTGTTCTGGGAGACCGACGACCTGTTGCCCGTGCTGCTGGCAATGGGCTTCGGCGTAATTATGAACGGCTTCACGACCTCCGTTCTGGCCGGACTTGCACTCAGCGTCGTCTACATACGCTACAAGCGCAACATGCTGCCGGGCACGCTTCACCACATGGGTTACTGGTACGGCCTCATGTCTCTCAACAGAATCTTTACCAATGGGCTCGCCAGGGAATTCATCCAATGAAGATGCCTCGCCTCTTTCAAACCTGGGACGGCACGCGCAACGCGAACTACTGGCTCGCCGCCTCGATTGGCGGGCTCGTTCTGGCCAACCTGGCGCTCACATTCAAGATCGCGTCTATGCATGAGCGGCTCGTGGAACAGCCGCCCAACATGACTGCCGAATACTCCGTTGCCTGGGACAGCGCGTCATCCAACTTCTATGAGTCGTGGGGCCTGTACGTCGCGAGTGCCGTTGGATCGGTGACGCCGCAAACCGCACATTTCGTTGCGGACCATCTGGCATTCATCGTTGATTCGACGATTTACCCGGCTGTGCGCGACCAGATCTATGCGATCGCCGATGATCCGGCGTACACGACGAGCGGCGCCTTGAACGTATTCGTTCCTCATAACACGGCCTGGGAGGCGTCCACCCACAAGGTGTTCATCGAAGGAACGCTCAACACGACTGCGTATAAGACTACCGCTCAGCCAGTGGCTCAACTACCTGTTACCTACGAGATGACCATGCACATGGTTGCGGGTCTGCCGAAAATCACGGGTTTCACTTCGTACGTGGGTCCCGCCCGCACTCTGCAATGGCAGAAAACTCATCCGGCAGCTACGTCGAACACTACAGTCAGAGATCGTCTGCATCCCAATATCGCACCTCAGGCCGATGACATCCGGGGCGCTCTTGAAAGCGGGCAGGGTCGCGTAAATCCGACCGACGGCCCAGGTGCTGCGCCAAGTCACCGCACCGGCACTAACGCGGGTATCTCCCAGCCGGTTCCGGCCGGTGGGCTTCCGGCGGCTAGTCGCGACTCGGGGCCTGCACCTGCGCTACCCGTCACGCCGACTGGGCGCGATCCCGCCAACGCATCAACCGGAAGCCTATAAGGGATCGACCGTGCATACGCTATCCCCATCTATCAAGCAGCCTGTCGGCCGTCGGCGTATAACGAGCTTCCGGAGCTTGCCCGTGGCCCGGGCCATCGCGTTGCTCACTATCGCTCTCGCCGCGGCCCCCGCTACAGTATTCGCGCAGGACAGTGGCGTTGTGCAGAACGTTCACATCGAGATGGATCCCCCGACCGGGACAACACCTGACATGTCTGCCCAATTCGCCGCCGCTCCGGCTGCGGTGCAGCCACGCCAGGCCGCGGTCGCTCCGGCAAATCAGACGTTGCCGCCCATACTCACGCGAGCCGACATTTCCCGGCTTGTGAATTCCCTCAAGAGCGGCCAAACGGACGACGCGCCGACCTACGGCCTTGGTCCGGGCGAAGAAGTCGTGCAGAGTCCAGCGCGGGCCGCCCCGACGGTTCCGACAGTCAATCTACCGCCGCAAACCCCGCGCGTTGCGCCACGTGTGCACTTTCCGGCTCCGCCAAATCCGACGGTGGATCAGATGCCGGGGGTGGACCCTGCCGTACTGCACGTACGGCACGGCGTGACCGAGGACTTTCAGGTCTCATGCACGCAGCCAAACATGGTGGTAACGCCCTTCACGACCCCGAAGGTCATCGCCAAGAAAGTTGGGGGTGAGGATCCTTCAGGCTCTCGGGTCCTGGGTACGGATGTTTTCTTTTCGCCGAAGGAAGAGACCACCGTTTTCGTAAAGGATGCTGCGGTAGCAAACTCGCCCGTTGTGTCCCTTCACCTACTGCCCGCGAAGATCGCCGGCCGTTCCGTCACGCTTGTACTCGACGGCGCCATTCCCGAGAGAAGCAACATAGCCCAATCCGCAGGCGAAGACTCGAGCTATGTTGGTGGCATCACGGCCGCCATGAAACAGGCGGTACTTGGCCAGATACCGGACGGCTACACGCAGGCGCCGCTCGATGCGCCGATGGCCATCTCGGGACCCATCAAGGCGAGCCCTGTTGGCCGGTATGCAGGCTCTGACGCGGACATTTATCGATACCACCTAACCAACGCAGGAACGGAATCCGTCACGCTGTCTGAAGAGGCGTTTGGCAGCGAGCACGTGCTTGCGGTCACCATCTTTCCGAACCTCGCGGTGCGCCCAGGCGAAACCACGGATGTGTTCATCATGTTCGCCAAACAGGTGATGTGATCATGTTCGACCAGCTCAAACGCAACTGGGCGCTGATGACGCCTGCCCGCCAGAAGCGCGCTGTTGTAGTCGGCACGATCCTCGCATTCGGTGCGGGCGCGTGGATATTCAGCGTCAAGACGACGCCTCCGAAGCCGCCCAGCGACAAACTCAGCGTGAACGTGGTTGCCCCACCTCAGCGGAATACGGATCTTACCGATGTTAATGCGACCGTTACGGCAATCCAGCGCCAGTTATTGGACATGGATCATCGCCTCCAGTCGCAACAGAATGAGACGGAGCACCGGTTCAGCGCGCTCGAGACGCAGCAACGCGACAATCCCACCAGTTCAGGCGGTCCTGGAGCGTTGACGCACGGCCAGAGCGCGGGCGCTACTGGAACGAATTCCCAGCTTCCGACTCCAGGAAGCGGCGACGGAATTTCGCCTCCTGGATCATCGCCGTTTCCTGGCTCCGGGCAGCCCCGCCTGAACAGCCCATTGCCCGGCGCTGGGCCCGCCGCAGCCTCGCCAATCAGTCCGCCACATGGCAGCGGTGATGGCGCGACCAGCTCGGACAACGATCAGCCGGACGGCATTGAAGTCGTGGGGGATACGACCGACACTCCGGCCGCCTCTCCACCTGCGAGCGGGGCCAGCGTGTCGAAATCCGGAAACACAAAGGCTACTGACGGCCCGCAGATGTTCCTGCCGATGGGAAGCATCACGAGCGGCCTCGCAATCAACGGTGGAGATTTTCCGACGACCCGGGCATCACAGCGAGATCCGGTCCCGATGCTCATCCGGCTCGACAAAGACGCCATCCTCCCCGGCAAGCAACGCGCGTCCGTCAAGGATTGCTTCCTCATGGTCTCCGGGACAGGAGACCTGTCTACTGCCCGGGCAAATCTGCGAGCCGAACGTATGTCTTGCGTCCTGAAGGGGGGGCGCGTTGTCGAAGTGGCTGTTGACGGTTACGTCGTCGGTGAAGACGGGAAACCGGGCCTGCGCGGAACCCTTGATGCCAAAGACGGCGCCTTCATTGCAAACGCCATTCGCGTCGCGCTCATAGGGTCGGTCGGCGAAGGCGTTGCGACCTATGTCGCAACCGAAGCATCGGACATCCATAGCAGTGGTGTGAATGTCCAACTTGGAAGCAACAGTAACAACGGCCAGCAAATAGCTGCTCCGATCGGTCAAGCCTTCGCGAACGCCGCCCAGCACTACACCGACCTCGCAAAGGAGATTGTCCCAGTCGTCGAAATCAATCCTCTGCGACAGGTCGATGTGATCCTAACCAAAGGCGTAAGCCTTCCCATTTAAGGACGAGCCGTGCGCTTCCATTCAATTTTGGCCGCCGCGTTGACGGCGACAGCACTGTCCGGCTGTGCATCGATGTTCGGGATCGGCTCCTCTTCACCGTCCTGCCCGGGCGGCCAGGGAATAGGGTGCGTATCCGCGCGCGAAGCGTATTCGATGTCTAACAACCCTGCGGCCGTCGAGGCGGCCGAAGCCAAGGGGTCAAGCAGGGATGTGCGCCAAAGTCTCCTTGACCCGCAACCCGTGTCAGCCATTCAGGTCAGCCTGCCAGAACCCGTCCAGCAGTCTATGCCCGTAATGGAACCGGCAAGAATCATGCGACTGTGGATCAACACGTGGCAGGACGATCAGCAGCAACTCCATTTTCCAAGCATCGTCTTCGTCGAAGTGACGCCGCGCCGTTGGTCAATTGGCAATAACTCAAACACCTCTCAGGCGAAGACGCTCGTGCCCTACCGAATCGACCCGAGCCCGAATACGAGCGCAGTACTCGTGACGTCCGGTCCTGGTGGAAGCCGGCCTAACCCTGCGCGCCCTGTTGCTCGTGCGCAGTCACAAAGTCAGTTGCCAACTGCCAACACGAGTAACTGATTTGGTAAAATCGGATAACATACCGTTAAATCACAGTGCGATTATGAATTATCATTCAAGCCACTTTGAACCTTGCACGGAGCCGACATGGCCAATCTGAAGGAACGCTGGGCAGATCCGAAATCCCGCAAAAAGCTGGTACTGCAGATTGTCGTAATTCTCACGGTGTGCCTGGTGGCAGTCCACGCGTTCGCCGGCAGCGACTCGACTTTCGATACGGTTGTCCAGTGGTTGACAGGTGTTCTCAGTGGTTCGGGCGGCAAAATGCTGGCACTGCTGGGGATTGCGATCGCACTGATTTCTGCGGTTGCTCGCGGGTCGCTCGGCGGCGTGCTGCTGGGTCTTGGCATCACGCTAACCGCTATCTACGGCCCGACCATTCTCACTGGCATGTTCTCGGCCATTTTCTAGCTAGTCCTCGTGACGGATTGTTCCCCGCAATCCGGTCTCTTAGCCGCCCATCGGGCGGTTTTTTTTCGCCTGATAGTTTCCATTAGGTGCAAATAATTATCTTATTGCGATTGGTGATAATCTCGACAGACACATTCGGCAACCTTGACTCAAACTGGACTTCTGATGGGTGCTACCGACCGTATAGCTGAAATGCTTGATCGCAACCGACCGGGAGACGCTTTTACCTGTCTTGCTGCCGACGACAATATGTTCTTCTTCGAAGACGGTGCGCTCGGCGCACTTCTTCAGGGTGACTTCATTACTGGTGCGGACATCAACATCCAAAAGATGCTTGAGAACGTGCTCGGCGAACATTACCCGCCTGGCACATTCATTCAGGACATCCAGATGGCTGTCCCCGATCTGGACGACCAGCTTTCCCCGTACCGGGAAGCGCGTGTACATAGCCCATACGGCAACCGAGTAGCGAAAGTCGCGTGCGATGATCGCGCAAATTTTATCGCTGCTGCTGCCCACCAGCGACTCGCACCGACTTTGACCACACGCGTGCTCGATGCCCGCCACTATGTGGCAATAAAAATTCCGACGCGAGGCATACCCTTCCCTAAGGCATCTGAGATAGCAGAGTTCCGCGAACTGCGTGACCGCGTGCAGGCGATGTACGAGGCAGCGAAGCTTCCCGTCGAGCCGATCGGTCCCGACGAGTATCTGGCAGTCCTGCGTCGCTACTTCGACATGTATGGAAAGTGGAATCGCTCGTACGATGAAGATAAATCCATTCGTGATCAAATCTTCACTCCCAGCCAGCGTATCAAACAGCTGAAGTCGACGATTCGCGCCGACTCTCCAACCAGCGCGGGGCACGTCCATATCGGATTGATGACGACGGCGAAATACCCCAAAAAAGCCAGCCTGTATCTCATGGACCTGCTGCGCGGAACGCCCGATGGAACCGGCACGCAAATCAGCATGCCATTTGTTCTAACCACAACCGTCCACGTCCCTGAGCAAAGCAAAAAGATCGGTGGAGTGCGAACAAAGTCAGTGCTCATAACTCAGCAGGCGTTCGGCCCCCTACTCAAGTGGGTGCCGCTTCTTGCCGCGAAGAAAAAAGGCTTCGATACACTGATATCGGCGCTCGACTCCGGGGCCAACGCCGTTGAAGTCAATACCACGCTCGCGCTCTTTAATCGCTCAGCGCGGGATATCAATCGTATGGCGGCGCGACTCAAGTCGTATTTTTCTGGGAAGGACATGCAGATGTCCCTCGAAAAACACATCACGTGGCCGAATTTCTACAACACCCTACCTCTATGCCCTAGCGCCCGCAGCATTGAACGAACGCGCCGGTTCTTCACAATGGGTTCGGTTCATGCGGCGCAGTTCCTGCCCGTGATCGACGAGTGGCGAGGTTACGGTAACGCGATGCTTCTGACCACTCGCCGCGGCCGCCCGTTTGGCTATGACCTTTTTCACGGGCGTAACTCGAACTTCAACTGGTTGCTGACGGCTGACGCCGGCGCGGGAAAGTCGTTTGCCGTGCAGCGCATGTTGCAGGATTACCTCGCGCTCGGCGCGATCGTTCGGATTCTGGACATCCGTCGTTCACACGGAAAGTTCACCAAGGCTCATCACGGCGACTACATCGAATTTACGGACAAGACCCGCGACAGCCTCAACCCCTTTACGAACGTCACTGACATTGACGAAAGTATCGGCGTGCTGCAGGCCCTCCTCTGCAAGATGGCCAATCCGAACGAGCCCACCCGTTCGTCTGAGGCCGTCCGGATCATGTCCTCCATTAAGAGCGTGTGGGCATCGTACGGGCCCGCCATGGAGGTCACTCAGGTCTACCAGTACCTCATGAACCAGGCAAATGACGAAATCAGCCGTGAACTTGCGCGCAAGCTCTACCCGTTCACCACTGAAGGTCCGTACGGCGCATGGTTCTCTGGCCCGAACACGCTACATGCCGACGCGCAGCTGGTCACGTTCGAGCTCTTCGAACTGCGATCGCAACCTCACCTGCAACAGGTAATCCAGCAGCTGTTGATGATCCGCTGCGAACAGGACATGTACGCGACGAAGGGGAGCGCACAGCAAAAAATCCTCGTGATTGAGGAAGGCGGCGACATCATGCCCGACGAACCCTTCGCTCGCTTCATCGCCCAACTGTATGCGAAGGTTCGCAAAGAAACCGGGTCGATTGGGTTGATTCTTCAGAACCTCACACAGCTCTACAACAGTCCGCATGGCCCGACCATCGCCGGCACTGCTGCGACGAAATTCATCATGCAGCAGGCATCTGAGTCCATCAACCTGGCTCGCAAAAACGGGTGGATGGATATCGGCGAAGCGGAGGCCGACTTGTTACGCAGTGTTCACACTATCAAGGGTCGCGGTGGATATTCCGAGATCTACTTCCGGACCGAGAGCGGCTCGGGAATCGCAAGACTTGTTGAATCGCGATTCAACCAGGTGCTCTTCTCATCGGAAGGCGCCGAGAAACACGTGATCCTCGCCGCAGCAGACCGCGGCGACGACGTCATCGAAGCTGTTCATGAATTCATTCGCGGAGAAAACGCATGAGCGAGAGCTCGCCTAGCCCCGACGTGCCTCAGAACCCTCCCCGGTCCGAACCTACCCTCGGCACGCCGACGTCGAACGATACCCAGCGCGCCGACGACGGTCCCATCGATTCGCGGGCGTCGGGTACGGGCGCCATCGCTGATACTGCGGCCGCGGCCGCCCCATCGTCGCGCGCTGGTCTTTGGGGCATGCTCCGGCTGGTCGCGACCGTCGCGCTGGTATGTACAGGTTTGCTGTTTGGAGGCCGCGCGCTGGTCGCACATATGCCGTCCATTTCGCCACTCGCCTGGTTCAAGTCCTCGACGCCAAATGCGGGAAGTGCCACCTGCTACCGCACGATTGATATGAGTCGCCTTACATCGCTGATGGTGGCAGACCTCTTGACCCGCTCCAACGGAAAATCTGCCGCTGAGGCACAGGTTTTCTACCGTAGCCAGCTGCAGAAAATGGATGCGACTATCAGCGCGCTTGCCGATAGCTGCCTCTTGGTCCGTCGGGAGGCCATTGTCGCTGCGCCTGCGGGAATTGACGTTAGCGCGCAGGTAGCCATCGAGCTTGGTCTTGACTGGTCGCGTGCGCAGAAAATCGTTGCGCCCGACGCGCTCCCCGGCGCAGCGCCGGCTGCCGCACCGGATAGCGCCGCGAGCTCCGTCGGAAGCAATCCAACAAGTCCCTCCATTGGAAGCCCGGCACTTGATAACTAGATTGCCCGTCCGGAACGCTATGCTCATTGCGGCAATACTGGCGTTCGTTCCAGTCGCACTCTTTGGGGCGCGGCCGTCTGCCGATCTGCTGCACCGTCACGGCTACATATTTTTCGACCGTGAAGAAACCGGTTGCCTCCCGTGGGAATGGTACTGGGGAAGCATCGATACAGGTGTGATCCGGCGCGGGGATCTCGTCACCTTCCGAAACGAACAGGCATCCCTGTTTCCGCGGGGTGCACTCATGACCAAGATTGTTGCCGGTGTGCCCGGCGACACGGTGGTGATCGGTCATGGGGTCATCAGCATTAACGGCCAGATCCTTGGCACGCTCGCGCGGGGTGCGCAGCACTTCTTCAAGCCCGTCAACACGTGGGACACCCGGTACCGCATTCCTGCCGGCCAGTACTTCGTGTTCGGATCCGAATACCGTTCATATGACTCCCGTTACTGGGGACCGATTCGTCATGATCAAATCGTCACTAAAGATGCGTTGCTGGATTAGGCAAATCTCAGCGCTGCTCGCTGGAGTCACAGTCATTGCGCAACTCGCACATGCGCAGTCCGGGGTGACCGGCACGAACATTGGCGCCGGCGTAGGGGCGACCAGCGACGTTCTGGCGATCGTCCGTGAACAGAACCAGCAGATCCGAGCCGGCGCGCTCAAGGCGCAGTCCGTGTTCGGAGGTCCGACGACGCATGACAACGGGAAAAATCCCGCGACCGAAGCGGTTCTCAAAGCCAAGACTGCGGTCTTCATTTCGATGTCAATGCCCGATCGTGAACTCTCAGCCCTGCTGGACGAAGGCCGCGGACGGCGTGACGTTGTGTTCTTTCTGCGTGGTCTGGAAGGCAACAACGGGCGCAAGACCAATGAACACATCAAGGCCGTGACGGACTTCAAAAATCGCCTACGCGAGGGCCAGCCTGTCGTTGCAGTTCTTCCCCAGGCATTCGCAAGGTGGGGCGTGACGCGAGTGCCCGTCGTGATGCACGAATCAGTTATTGATCACAAGTGGTATCGCGTCGACGGAGCAATCTCCATCGAATCTGCAACCCGCGATATCGACGCCGGTGTTAAATCTCGCGCTACCGGTATGACGTGGCCCGTGAGCGAGCAGGATCTCGCCGACGTGTTCCGCAACCGCATGCAGCACTACGACTGGAAGGCATGGCAAGGTCGAACGGCTGCAAACATGAAGCGCCAGATGGATCTGGGGACCCCGCTTCCGCTCGCACAGCGTGACACACGGTATACCGTTGACCTGAGCGTCACGTTCCCTCAAGACATCCGAGACCAGAAAGGCAATCTGATCATAGCCAAGGGGACCCGCTACAACCCACTCGCCAAGTCAGGACTGCCTGGAAGTGCGATTGTCATTATCGACCCAGCCGACGAGCGACAAATCGCGATCGCCCGCATATGGATGCAGCGCTACCCCCACGGACGGTTGCTCGTCACGCACTTTGACGAGGAGGGCCTGAGCACGCTTGTTCAGCAAACCGGGATCAAGCCCATGATGCTCGACAAGATTATTGTTAAGCGCTTCCAACTACAGGCAGCTCCAAGTCTGCTGACGGCTGAAAACGGCTTGCTTGTCGTGCAGACGTTCTCTCCCCGAGTCGAAGGAGGCATGTAGGCCATGAGGCACTTTCTCCGGCTTCTCGCGTTCGTCGTCCCATTCTTGCTGCATCCGGCCAGCGTTCAGGCGCAAAGCGTCGCCATGGGTTGCAACGTTGCGTCTCCTTCAGACCTTTACACGAACTTTTGTTACGACTCAATGTTCCCGCTAATCATAGCGGGCGTAGACGTCATTCCACCAAACGATGTTGACGCGCCTTACGATGCCGTCCGCCAGACAATCTGCTGGTGCGATGGACCGTTTGATATCCAGATTCCCGGATACCCAGAGGGCACGTGGGTACCTATTTCGGTTATTGAGACCACACGCTCGCCCGGATGCTCGCCGATGCTCGGAGGCCTGAATCTCGGGAGCACACTAGGCGCCGGTCGACGCACGGGTGGCACCGGAGGAACGGCAGAGTCCGGGTCATTGGCTGAAGGCGGCTTCCGGCAGTTCAACCTCTACGACTTTCCTCTGTCCTCCATATTCGCGACCATAGTGGGATCGAACAGTGCCGACCTCGGAACGAGCGATGACTCGTATATGTCATCGCTGTTTCTTCCATTCTGGGACGATTCAGCGCTTTCGAATCTGCTGTTCCCTGAAGCGGCCGCTTTTGAAACTACTGCAGCGATGATCGCCGCGCCGCTTGATTGCGCCGCTGAAATGGCATCAGGTATCGCAAGTATCGCCGGCGCCGCCGATGACGCAATGTTCTGGTGGATGGGGTGCTGGGGAGCGACATACCCGCTAACCGGCAACTTCGGCAACAAGGACGTCACTACTGGATCGTCGCTTGTTGCTGCCAAGGTCATGTACACGATGAATGCCATGGCAAGGTACGGCGCCGTCAATTCGAAGTACGGCATGACAACCGTAGGTGAAGCGGTGGTGAGCGGCGCCTGCAGTCCCGTTCCTATGCCCGTCATGAACAAGAGCGAATTCAAGATGACGATGATGTTCCCGGTCAGCGAGGCGGGTAATTCGGTCGGGACTGACAGCGATCCTTCCTTGAACGCAGGCTCGATCAATCCGGTCTCGTTCCTTGAAAACCGGTGTGCCCACAGTGTTGGTTCATCTGAATACCTCTGGGGGCTGGGTCGAAAGGTGCCCGGAACCGGTGAGGACGAAGCGTATCTCGTTTGGCGATGGGTAGACCATTGCGAAGAGTGACGGTGACAACAAAGGACATCACATGCGAAGAAAGCTAATCTGGGTGACGCTATTTTCCGGCCTGCCAGTCGCGGCAACACCGGACAGCGCGGTAGCACAAGTATCAGACGGGTTTTCGGCCGCCGCCGGCGCGTCCGCGTCTGTGACGTCGCAGGCGAACGGAGCGGGTCAACTGGTCTCCTCCGCCGGTAGCACTCCGGCGAGTACTACTGGTCTTGTCGGCAGTTCGCTGGGCGGTGCGAACGCTGGCAGTACCGGAATGACGAACGCGCCACTCACTTCACCGTATACATCGCAGCAGGAAACAAGTGCCATGCAAAGCGGCGCGCTAAGCGCGGCGAATGCGCTCTCAGCCATGGGCCTCCCCGCTGGTTCAACCGTTACACCATGCGCAGCCTGGATTCAGGCCATGCAATCATATGCGACGTCCTACTCCAACGGGGGAGCGGTCAACCCTAAGGCCGCTCAACAGTCATTTCCAAGCATGGCCCAGCTCTGCGCGCCCGCCTCCGATGGCAGCGGCGGAGGTGGTGGTGGTGGGGCATCGGACGGCGCTGACGGTGCAGGTGGTAGCGACGGAGGAAGTGGTGATGGCGACTGAAATGACGGCGATCCAAACGAAGCGGAGATCAGCCCTCTTCACGATTGTCACTCTCCTTGCCATTCCCGCAGGCGCTCGCGCGCAGTTCGCACCCTTTAGCCTCTTCGACAACGGTGAGAAGCGCGCGTACAACCTCTATCGTGCAGCTGCTGCCGGCAGCAACGCCGCTTTCGAAGAGTTGCGTCAACGCGGCAACAACGGGGATCGCTGGGCAGCGTTCCAGTTCGGGTTCCTGCACCACGTTGGCAAGGCGCCTGGTGTCGGCAAAGATCTCGCGATTGCGATGAAGGCTTACGGTATCGCGTGCCGCACTGCCGCGGACAAGACGGCCATCACTGGAAACACCCTCGCGGCCTACAACATGGGCCTCATCTATCTGTACGGGGACAATGGCATCTCACCCGACCCCGCGACCGCTGTGAAATGGTTCACCGCGTCGGCAGGGGATGACCAGCACGCGTTTGTCCCGGCTGCCATGAATCTTGCAAACGTCTACGAGCATGGATACCTGAACGTTCAACGAGACCTCGACGAAGCCGCTCGCTGGTACCGCGCTGCGGCCGCGGGCCAGGAGCCCTATGCACTTTACAAGTTTGGCCTTTGCCTGTTGCGTGGGATTGGGATGCAAGCCAACCAGGTCGAAGCGAACCTCAAGCTCACAGCCGCAGCGGATCTGTGGAGCCGGGAGGCGATGTACACCTTGGCCGTTATCCAGAGTTCAGATCCCAACTCTCTGCTCGATCGAAACCCTGTCACTGCAGCACGGTGGCTTCTGATTGCTTCCGAGGGCTACCCTTCGTACGCCCGCGCTGCCCAGGCTGCGATGAATGTGCTCAACGCGAACCAGCAGGATACCGCCCGGCAAAGCGCCCGCCTGTGGTTACAAAGTCACGCCCGTGTGCCGGAACGGGTCGACTATCGGGCGCCCATGAATACTGAACCAAAGTACGGCCTCGGGACCATTCCTTCCTGACCGGATCGGCCCGCAGACAAGGCTTTTCCCATAACCCACTGCCGCGCCATACACGATGCGACATACCGGCCACGATACGCGTCTATCGCCTGATCACCCGATCGACGACTTCCTGCGCTCGATCGCCCGTTATGTCCGGGCCACGACGTTCGGCGTTCCGCGGATCATTGTCGACACAGCCGGCAACGTCAGACTCGACGTCGATACGACAGAAACGGTCGCGGACCTCGCGTCACACGTTGAGCGCTCGCTCCCTCCTCACTCAAGCTGTCTTGAGCACGAACTGGCTCGCATCATCGCGGTTCGGGACGCGTCCCGGAACCTCAATGCTGTCGCCCGCGAGGCCCTGATCCACTACGCCTGCGCCGGAGACAACGCCCTCGAGAGGATGGAGCTCGCCTGCTCACGACTTCCACGCGAGAACGGGGCATAGCCGGGCTCGCCGTTAGAACCCTGGAGCAAATACACAAATGGAAAAGATCGAAATCTCCGGCCATGTCAGCCTGGATTCGGGCACGGGACAGTTGACGCAGCGTACATCGATGCGTCCGCCCGGTGTACTGCACGTGGCACTCGTCCGGCTACCCCGGTCGGCGTGGACAGGTCAGTCGCCGGAGCTGGCCCGGGCATGGCTTCAATGTCCACGCGTAAGAGCGATGACCATGCGACACGCCTTCGCGTATAGCTGCGACGCGGACGATCTGATGATGAACATGTGGCTCATTCTCACGGAGAAGCTGCTCGCCAACCTCGACGAGCCCGCAAACGTGTACTCCCTCGTGTTTGCGACGGCGGAGAACTGTGCTCGCACCTTGCGCAACGCGCAGCGGGAAGTACTACTGGACGACGGTGATGATGAGGACCACTCAGATGCAGTAAGCCGCATCCCGGACGAGGCCACGATCCCCTCACCCACGACGGGCAATCATGTCGAGATCAGCCTCGATCAGGAAAGCGCAAAGCGCGCGCTGGCCGAAAAAATCAAACGATTGGGCTGGCCTCAGGCAATTCCTCGCAGTGATTCCGGTTATCGTCGCGCCGGACGACCACTTGGTTCGAGAAATAAAATTGACCCGTATAATTCGCGAAAATCCTCAGGCGATTCCACCATGAAAACGCAACTGTCCCCCTACCTGACTACCGAGAAACCCCGCTTCATTGACGAAGCGCACTCGATTGAAATCGAGCGGGAGATGGCCGACGCGAAGACTTCCCCAGACCCGGCCGTTCGGGAGCTCCAACCGACGGCCCGCGAATTGCTGGAGATTCGCCTCGAGCTCGGCATGACGAACCGAAGTTTCGCACAGGCCCTCGAGGCGTCGACGACCGTGGTGTCCGCGCTGCTCTCTGGTAACGTATATCGGCACGAACAGGCGCAGGGTCTGCTCGCGCGTGCGCAGGCCCTTCGCGCCCAGTTACTCAAAAAGCGGGATACTGCCTTTCTGATCACGAATGACATGCAAACGATCGTTCAGAATTGGCGCAAGCGCCTGCGACTAAAATCCTCGCCCGAAAAGGCAGCTCGAGAGATTGCGGTCCTGTGCACTGCGAATATGCCCGAAGGCCACGCCGTTAGTGAGTCGACGATGTACCGCTGGTGGCAGCAGAATCGCAAACCGGTTGACCTGGAAACGCTGGTCTCAATCCACCGGGTTGTGCTGCAGCTTGAGAAGCAGGGCACAAGCTCAGGTAAGGCGCGCGGCGGCTAAGATCGGCGCCGCCGCCGCTCATTGTTGTCATGCGCCTCCACGCGGTGCGTCGCGCAGGATCTGATAGCACACACCGACGACCAGCACGCCATCTACTACACCTTGCCTGATGGCCGCGTCCATATCTTCAAAGGTATAGGAAAGCTTCGAGCGCGTGGCCATGTAGGCTTTCACGTCGGCCGTGCGGCACATTACCTTGTTACCCGGGCTATCATCATCGGCGGCAAGTTCGCGATGGACGAGCTCCCCTTTCGATATTCCCGTCCACAGCATCGAACGGACCGCTTTTGACAGGGTGCGTGGCGACAGGGATTGCTTGCCCGACGTCGGCGCCGGCGCTGGATCGTCAGAAGGGGGGGCTGAATTCTCGCCATCCTGCGTTGCATTTTCTCCGTTATCAACGGGCGCCAATGGCGACTCAGATGAATCCGGTGCTGGGTCAGCCCCGGGGCTTGACCCGCCGCTATCCGGTTCGTCCCACGGTGTTTCCTCGTCGTCCCAAGGCGTGCCGCCGTCGCCGCTGTCAGTATTCGCTTCCGAAGTGGCCTCCCCGTCGGCCGGCGCCGAGGGCGCCGTTGACTCTTGCGCACGCCGAATCACCTCCTGCGCCTGAAGAGCGGCGCCAAGCGGGTCGAACCCACCGGGCACTTCCTCGCCTGCATTTCCCGCGGGTGCCGAGTCAGTAACTTCAGGCTGAAGTTCGGCACCGAGCGCAAGATCCGCGATAGTGGTGCGATCGGCGCCTCCCGCCTTGCGAACGCCGCCCATGCCCAGCCTCGACTTGCCGATTACGGGCACCTTGTCGAAATCCGCTAACTGGCCGAGCGCAGGGAAAAGGGTGTCGGCCCGGATGACAATGACCGAGCCCAACCGGAACGCCGGCGCGCCCCGCTCTTCTCCGCTTTTAGGCACCTTGCGCTCGCGGTCCGCCCAGTAGCTTTTCGCCGCGAAAAACTGGACGTTATAGAGTGCCGTCGAGGGACTGCGTTCGCGATCCGTGTACAGCACGCCACGATCGTTGAAAAGCATCAACACCTTTTTCGAGACCGCGGATACGTCGTTCCTGAGTTCTTGAATGGTGTTGGTGACGCGCGCTTCGGCGCTGACAGCGTCAATGAAATCCTTCTCGACGAGGTAGACAAGATTCGCGCCACTAGCCGGGTCGCGATACTTGAAGCCGATGTTTCCGGAGCCCGTTCGACCGTTGATCGTGCCAACGCGCGTCAGGACGGATTCGACCGCCTTCCAGAGATCCTTGCCTTCAATTGTTTCGACAAACTGGCTCTCGCCGCCCAGCTCGCCTTTTGCCGCCGCAGCATTCAGGCCCGCTTCGCGCTTGGACGAGAGAACATCCGCTCGGATCAGCAGCTCGAGCATCGCGTGATTGCGATCGGACAGGACCTCGAACCCATCGAGAGTGGGCATGTCCTGGGGATGGTGGTAATGCCCAACTACAAGCGATAGCGTATCGCGGTCATCGTCAGGCAGATCCCAGAATTCCGGCATCCGCGCGAGTATGCGCGAGCCCGTCAGATCATGGTCACGACGACAACCGGTCAGCGCACCACTGTCATCGTACTCGTAGCATTCGATCTTCCCGATATCGTGCGCGAGTCCCACCAGTGCGATAAGCGGGTCGTCACCGTCGAACTGATACGCTGGTTCCTTGAGCTTTAACGTGATCTTGAAGTCAGGCAGCTTGATCGTGCCGTTGTAGGTGTGCGACGGAGCCAGCTTCACCATGTACCAGCAAACCAGCAGGCTATGAACGAGCAGATTGCGACCGCCGTGGCCTCCTGGAACATGAGTCGCTGGCAGGGCACGGTGTTTTGCCATCACCCGCTCCAGCGCGTACATGAGCCTGCTGTGCTCCGGTGCACGCGAGTCGAAATGCGTGTGCCACAGGGTCAGGAAGCCGGTTGAACCGTCTTCGCGAATCTCGCGGACTGCCGCGACGTCATGCTCTGAAAGCGACTTGTCGTCGCGCGGCAACTCACCGAGATGAATCGGTATGGGTCCGATCGTAATGCTGACACCCCGCTCGATCCTTCCCTTCAGCGCTTTTTGCACCTGGCGCCTGTCGAACCAGATCGAATACGTGCTGACCGCAGAGCCTGCGGCAATACCGGCTGCAACGGAAACGATGACTGCGAGAGAATATTCCCAGCCCATCGTCGCGCCGTGCAACACCATATCTCTCAAGCTCCAGCCGGCGTGCCACAGCGTCAGCAGACACCACCAGAAGATCGAGACAAACGCGGTAGCCTTGATAATGGGCTGCTGACGCGATATCACGGCTTATCCATCCAGTAGAAGTACTTGCACTCGGGGAAATGAGTACAACCGGCATATGGGCGATTACTCGCGCGCGCGGAGCGGAGTGTGAGCGTGCCTTTCTGGCAACCCGGACACGTTGATCCGATAGGTCCACCGGTTACTTTCGCCGGCGTCGACGATGCGGGTTTTTCCGCGACGGCGACGGCGACGGCTGCGGACTTCGCCGACGTCTCGGCGGCTCCTATCGGAGGTTTTGGCCGAGCCGGCGGCAAGGTCAGCCGTTGGACCTCAGAACGGGTTGCTTTTCCCGCGACGTCGGCCGTTCTGACGCCCGGCTTGCCGTTATCGTCGGGCAACGTCGCCTTGCACGTCGGGTAGGCCGTACAACCCCAGAAGGGGCCGTTTGCGCCTTTTCGTTGCATGAGCGCTTTGCCGCACTTTGGGCACGGAAATGTGACCCCCTTCGCTGTCGCGGTCACTTTCCCCGGTGTCTCACGGGATGTCCGTGCCTCGCCCGGCCGCCCGTCAGCGTCCGGAAGAGTCGTCTTGCACTTGGGGTAACCGCTGCAGCCCCAGAAAGCCCCATTCTGGGTTGTGCGCCTGATCATGGGCTTGCGGCAAGTCGGACAAGCGAAGGTCTCGCCGGTTGGTGAAGTCGAAGTAGGTGCGGCCTGCTGCGCGCCGGGTTTGCCATCGACGTCCTGACGGGTTACCGAACACGCGGGGAAGCCTGTGCATCCCCAGAAATGGCCCCTGTTTCCCTTTGCCTCGCGCCGCATCATGGGCTTGCCGCATGCTTCACACGTTGCGGCGGGCGGTACCTGTAGACTACGGTTGACGATATCGACCGTCAGGCGTTTGATTCCATCGAGAAATTCCGACCCCTTCGCCTGCCCCTCCTCGATACGCTTCAGGTGCGCCTCCCAATCTCCCGTGAGCTCCGGCGAAAGCAGCACTTTTGCATCAAGCCGTGTGAGCAGCGCCTTCAGCTCGAAGGCCTTTGCTGTGGGAACGAGGTTGCGCTGCTCTCTCGTCATGTACTGCTCCTCGAGCAGTTTCTCGATCGTCGCCGCACGCGTGGCCGGAGTGCCCAGTCCTTTCTTGGCCATCGCTTCGCGCAGCGCATCGTCAGCCACGTCCTTTCCTGCATGCTCCATGGCGGAGAGTAGCGTTGCCTCGTTGAACCGAGGCGGCGCCTTTGTTTCTCCCTTGCTGATTTTCATGGACTCGGTCTTGCCTCGCTCACCTGCGCCCAGTGCTGGTAGCTTGGCCTCCGCGTCGCCGTCAGTACCCTTCTTGGCCTTCTTCGCAGGGCCGTCCCCATACACGGCTTGCCATCCCTGTGCGACAAGCACTTTGCCGCGTGCGACGAATCGGTCATCGCCAATCCACGCCGTACGCAGCGTCACTGCGAACTCCGCATCTGGATGAAAGACGGCGAGCAGACGCCTTGCAACCAGATCGTAGATTTTCGCCTCGTCTGCCGACAAACCCTGTGGATTGGATCCAGTGGGAACGATGGCAAAGTGGTCGGAGATCTTGCTGTTATCAAAGACCTTTTTTGTCGGCCTGATCCACCCGTTATCGAGCACCCGCCGCGCAGCTTCTGCATATCCTTGCGTCGCAAGGGCCTCGACGGTCCGGGTTACGGTCGGCACATAGTCTTCCGGTAACGCCTGCGAATCCGTGCGAGGATAGGTCAGAACCTTGTGGGTCTGATAGAGGGCCTGCGCGATCTTCAGCGTGTTGTTCGCAGAGAGGCCAAAACGTTGATTCGCTTCGCGTTGCAACGTTGTCAAGTCGAAGAGCACCGGTGCGGCCGAGCGGCTTGGGGTTGTGTTTTCTTCGATTCGATCCGGATTGCGTCCGGTGCATCGGGACAGAATCGCGTCCGCCTTTCCCCGTTCCCACAACCTCTCTGCCGGCGCGCCAGGCTTAACCAATTCCGCAGGGCAGTGCCACGTTGCCTCATACGCGCCGGCGGCAAGCGTGAAACGCGCCCGAACCTCGAAGTATTCT
The DNA here is from genome assembly GCF_011493005.1 of Caballeronia sp. SBC1. Lineage (NCBI taxonomy): Bacteria > Pseudomonadati > Pseudomonadota > Betaproteobacteria > Burkholderiales > Burkholderiaceae > Caballeronia > Caballeronia sp. SBC1. Next base: position 224,141 of record NZ_CP049160.1, on the reverse strand, counting down.
TGTGCCACAAAAGCGCGGATCGCTTCTTCGCGCGCCACGACGATCATGAGGGTCGGCGTCTGCACCCTGCCAGCAGTGGTTTGCTCGCCGCGTATACGCGAACAGCTGCGGGTGACATTGATCCCAACGATCCAGTCGCTCTCATTGCGCTTTCGGGCAGCGTCGGCGAGTGGCCGCATCTGCGCGTCACTGCGCAGGTTTTTGCTGGCCTGGAGAATGGCTCCAGGCGTCATTGACTGAAGCCACATCCGCTTTAGCGTTTTGGATGTGCGAGCGTATTCCACAATCAGCCGGAATATCTCCTCTCCTTCGCGACCAGCGTCACACGCATTGATCACCGTGTCGACATCCGGTCGCTTCATCAGCGCAATCAGCTTGTTCAACTGGTTCTGCGCCTTATCCCGGACCTCGAACGCAAAGCGTTCCGGAATGACCGGGAACTGGCTCGCAATTTCGGGGGGCGCAGTCAGCCCCAGAAGGTGCCCGACCGCATTGGAGATCACCAGGGAGTCGTTTTCCCAATGGTCCCCGACAACCCGTACATTGAGCGCCTTGGCGATGTCCTTCGCGACCGACGGCTTCTCCGCGATGATCAGGGATTTCATGGCTTACTCCCCAAGAATCATCTTCCGGTCTTCTGGATTATCACGGCACATTTGCTGGTGTTCTGCGGAAAGGGTCGCCCACAGAGGATGGCTTTCGAGGTCTAGCGTCGCTACGTCAACTTCGCGTTTTGCTGGCGTCACTCCAGTGGTCGTTGACGCTTCTGACGCAGTGGAAGTCGGCGCCGCGGGAGTTTGCTTCGCGGGGCGTTCTGCGCGCTTCGCACCGCGCTTGAAGCGCTGATGCATCTCGATCATCCAGGATGGGTATTTGTCTACGGGACCCCCGATATAAACGATGTCGATCGCAGTCGGCAGTGATGGTTCCATGATCTGAATGAACGGAACGCGGCGCACCTTAGGCTTACCGTCGACCAGTTCACCTTCGATCTCGACAGGCTTTACCCGGTATTTGCCCTCGGCGTAGATCATGTCGCCGGGCTTGATGTACGAAGCAACTGTCTCGGCGAGCTTCCCATAGTATTTGACGGGAATCACGTTTTCCTCCTCGGTGTCCTGTCGCAAAAGAATCGTACAGGCCCCAGACTGAACGACCTCGCCACCCGGATCCACTTCCGTCTTTCGAACGCTGATGCCCACCACCATGCCTGCAATCTTCACCTGATTGCACGCATTGCTCGCGCGGTAGCCGCTACCGTAGGGGCGGAAGTCTTTGTCCTCAGGCGCGCGTTCTGGAACGACCTTCTCAAACGCGCTTTTGTTCGGTAGCTCGAGGACGTTCGGCCGTTCAAACGAACGGGCGTACACGCGAAGGCCCGGCTCTCCGCTCTCTTCCGTGTGAGATTGAACCTGGCAGATCATCTTTACCGCCTCACGCACCTTGAACGGTCTCGGTAGCCGGATTCCGGGTGGCACCGTCACGGGAACGAGGAGATTCAGGTTATTCGTCAGCTGAATCCAGATCGTTGCTCCCTCGAGCGAATGAATGTGACCCGTGAGGTAGACAACGTTCTTGAAGCCCCGGTAGTACTGGTGTTTTGCAGGTACCGACCGTGCGGCAACAGACAGTAATGTGATGGACTTTTCGGTCATGGAAAGCTCCCATTTGAGGAACTCCCATCCTAGTTTAAAATCTCCGCAAGAAATAATTTTGGCCAGGCCACGAAAAATTTGCCGAAGATTCCGGCGTTTGGCCTGCTAGAGCCTACCAGGCGGAACCTGCAACAGATTTTAGAAAGCAATTGTGAGATTTTCGTAAATTGAGTATATAAGTGATCGACCTCAACTTTTACTTTCGTCCCTAGGACATAAAACATGGATCACCCCTACCTCGAGAAGCAGCGTCAACTCATCGTCCAGGTCAAGACGATGATGGCTCGCCATAACATTGATGCCCGAAGACTCTCGGAGATTCTTGGACTGTCCTACTCGCACGTGGTAGGTATTCTTGCTGGAGACCGATGGCTAGGAGGAGGAGACAAAAGCAATGTAGAGAAGTTTGCCAAGTTCCTTGGAGTGCCAGTCCTGACAATCCTGGTCTGGTGCAATTACATCACTGCGCAAGACTGCGTGGTCTCTCACGGCGTAAAGGAATCTCTGGCCTTAGCGCTTAGAAAGCTGGAACTCGATCCATCTGCAAACGTTCTTGTGCCCAGCCCTGATGACTGGAACGAAACACCAGAAAGCGTTCAATTGGCCTTCGTGATGATGTACGAACTGTACGCGAAGCGGACTCTGCTCGAGCACGCACACATGGAGCTGCCGGAGAACGCATTTAATAAACCGATCCCGAAGCCCTAATAACTGCGTGTCCATTGCCCGTCGCGCGAAACCACGGCCGCCCGGTAGTCGTATGACCGAACAGTAGAGGCGGCCCGCTGTATTCCGCATACAGACACTAGACGACTGGATCGACCCGTTGCAAGACCGCTTCAGTGCCGGCCACGCAGACGGCACAGAGACAGAGGTCTGGCCCAATTCATCCCATCAGTTGATTGACAAGGTCTTTCATACTGATTGGGGTCCGCCCTATCGCGCATACGTGATGTAAAAGCCGTGGATGTAAATACTTCGAATTGAAAGCATTGCGTTCATGTCGCCAACACTGAAACCGCCTTCTCCATCCCAGCCGACCAAGACACTACGCGAGCTGCTTGCCTACAACGTACGGGCTTGTCGCGTCGCAACGGGCGTCTCACAGGAACAGCTTGGTTTCGCTGCAAACCTCGACCGCACATTTATCAGTCAGGTGGAGCGAGCTCGAATCAATGTCTCGATCGACAACATAGAGAAGATCGCAATCGCGCTGAACGTCGACGCGGCCACGCTGCTCCAGCGCCCTGAGGCCATTTCGCGAGCTCGCAAAGTGTCGGAACACGGTTAGTCGCAGTGTGCTATTGGACTGCGGCGTGCTCCAGAATGATGTGTCAGTATGGTTGCGTAGGCATCCAGTGCTCGCAGACGGTGACGAAGCGGGGAGCCGTTGACAAGGGTGAGCTCGGAGGTGATGCTGACCGGAACTCGCACCCCAGACTGCCCACCCCTAACCCCGCCCGCAGGCGGGGAAGTCCTTGCCGCCGGACGGGCTCGGTGGCTGGCATCGAACAGCTATGCCAGCCACATGCCCTTGAGCGTCAATGGTCAGATGGGTGCGTCAATGGTTCGCTGCGCCGGACGTTCCGTCCGCCATTGACCCGCCCATCTGACCATGAAAGGTGAATGCAACTGACGAAAAAAAGCCCGCGTCTCGGGGAGATCGCGGGCATTGTGTTGTGGTGGTAAGGCTGTCGCCTACGCTCCGGAAATTGCAGCATCAAGTACTGCTGGCGTGATGTCCATCAGCTCCAATCTACGACAGATCTCTGCATAGTCTGGGTCGACCTTCATACTCGTGAGTCCACTGTCCTGCAACTCATGGAAAGCCTGATACCCGCTGTCCCGTCGCTGGATCAGGAGCCCTTCTGCATTGCGGGAAACAACTACCACACCGCCGACTGCTGAGGTACGGTAGAAGATTCCGTAGATCTCATCCGTGAGTGGGAATCGCCCTTCCGAAGGTTCAAAGAAGCAGTAATATCGCTGCAAGGCGAGTAGCCAGGGGGTGTCGGCCGGCGCTTGCAGCATACAGATCCGACTGAGTGCGCCTCCTGAGACGCGAAACCCTTTTGACTCGAGCGTACGACAGCGCTCCGCAAGCTCGAGCGCGTCGCGTCTGCTCTCGGCAGGATCGCTGTGCGAGTAGTGCTCGATCTGCCTGCCCTTCCAGAACACGTACCCTTGATGATCACGAGTCAGATGCTCTATGTCGTGAAACCAGTGACGCGTGGTTGCATACGCTCCCGAAATTACCGAGCTGTGGAGCTTTTCGAAAAGATCCCTGCCCGCCTCGTTCAACGCACCGTTTACCGCCTGTTCGACGAGTTTGAGGTCTCTCGCCTCCAACGTGTCGCCATCGCGGGTTCGCTGAAGAATCTCGATTGCTTTGTCTGCAACTTCAACCTGTACGCTTTCCATCATTCGATCTCCTGAAAGTAAGTCCGCGGCTGCGGACAATGAACTGAGCCCAGGAGATGTGAGGACAAAAAAAACCGCGCTTCGAAAGGAAGCGCGGTTCGTGGTTTGCAATCGCTAGGTTTCGTCACTCTCGGCTGCATCGGTAAGATCGGACCATTCCTTCGCAAGTTGTGCGATCGGATCATCTGGCTCGTCGACCATCTCACCATCCGCGACGCGAATCAGCAAATGTCCCTCGCCAGGCATTGCGCCCGGGTCGTATTCCATGCGACACCCTGCCGCGGCGAGCTCCTGCGCGATTGCTTCCCGGCGATCGATCGCATCGACTCGTGATGCGGTGGCTTTTGATGGATGAGGTGCAGCGTCCGCCGCTCTCCTGGCAACCAGGGCAGCGGTGCTGCGCACGAAATGGTGCGAATCATCTGACAGCGCGCGCTGTGCATCGGCGTTGCAACGCGTGAAGAGCAGATCTGCGACAAGGGCGCGGGCGCCCCAATCCAGACCATGGAGATGCGCTGGCGAGATCTCGGGTAACAGTGCCAAGTGCCTTACTTCCATTTCACGCAGCTCGTACAGCTTCTCGACGAACTGCGCTGGCATGCTGCCCTTTCTAGGGTATCGGTCGCGCAGCGCCTGGGACGAAAGCACTACGTCTGAGTTCAACCCTCCGTCGACCGAACCTGCTATTACAATCGCTACCCCGCTCGCCCGAATGTTCGTTTCGCTGCTCATTGAGAAATCTCCTTGTGTAAGCCCGTGCTACCGGGCGATGAACTAAGCACAAGGAATGTCGCGACAAAGAAAAGTCGCGTTGAGTTTTTTGTGGCGGCGCATGTCCGAACGCCATGTATATGATTGCACTCACGCACGCTGGACGAACCTGTCTGGTATGGCGGAAAGGCTGGCGACCGGAGCGCTTCTACGGAGAAAAACAGATATGCTTGAAGGTGTAATGTGGTTGTTCATCAACCTCGTGCTTCCAGTCATCGCACCCATTTTGGGTATGTGGCTGGAAATCGTGTCCGCGCGTAACATTCGGGACGACGCCGAGAGGTTGGACGCGCTCAGAAGACGCCGGATCGTCATGCTGTTCAAGGACGGGCAGCTTGGATGGGTCGGCCTGCTGATGTGCTTTGCGGCCGTCTCCGATACGCTCGACGGCATCAGAAAGCACGGACTGCCCAACTGGGCGCCAGTGGTTTTCGTTGCGTTGCTCGGACTGGTTTACACGAGCGGGTATTTCGCGACGAAAGGTGCGGTGGATACGGCTGACGCGCTGGACGGCTTTGCCTGGCGGACTTTCGCCAAGGACTATCCGACCGCGTTTTATACTATAATATTCACTGTGTTTTCTGCCGCATTATTTGGTTACGTCCACTTCTGGGCTCAATGAGGATCCGACTATGACTACCATCGCACATCGCCTTTTCCCTCGCGCGCATGGCAAGGAAGCCATGTTGTCGCTGTCCGCAGTCATTGCGGGCGCCGTCGGGTCCATAGCAACGATCGTCTTGATCGTCGGCGACGCCCTGAAGCTCTGGCACTAAAACCGCCTCGCAGCCCCTATGGGTTGCTAAGCCAAGCTATACCAAAAAGCCGCCCCACGCACGGGGTGGCTTTTTTTTGTCGTACACCTCGATACCGCGCTGACAAAGCCATTTGGGGTGTCTTCAGTATCCGGACGAAAACGTACGTCAGCCGCTCGCAAAGCCTTACTGGGAAAGGATCAGACCTTCCCAAGAAACGGGAACCAAGGCGCCAACACGTGCGAAGTTAAGTCTTTGATTTCATTGATTGCGCACCGCAGCTATCGTGCGAAAAAATCGAATCCTGAAGTCATCCCTGCAACAACATCCTTTTCCTTAGACCCGCGACCTTCGAAACAAGCCGAGAACACTTTGCGCCTCGCGCTTCGCCAGTTCAATGATAGACACGCTGAGCATCGCCTATACTGTATATTCATACAGCTTTTGTGATGCAGAATCATGTCGCTCAAAATCGAGGATTTCGAGCCCGTCTCCAATGGAGACCTGCGTGATCTATGGCGGATTTGCCGCGATCCAGCCCTTCGTCGGCTAATCCTAGAGGTGGTGCGCTACCGGCGCGTCATAGACAGAGCGCACGCTGAGGCCCTGGAAATTCATTACGGCCTGGGAGCAAATAACCAGGGGAAAATTGTTGGTGCTGCGAAGTCGCTATTAGCTCGCCTACAGGACGAGCACGTCCGACTCGGATCACAAGGTGGCATCATGATCAAATTGCCGACGGACGGTCAATATGCCGGTAAGCGTTGGTGAACCAAGGATGTGCCGCACAACCGTAGCTCTACAGGAGCGATTCGTTAACCTCAGACTTCGGTTTCGAGCGCCGCGGTGGAATCGGCGCCGGCGCGGCGGCCATCTCGTTAGCGGGAAACAGGTTTAGGAACGAACGCGCCTCGTCCGTTGTGCGGCAGCCAAGCCAGTCTTGGTATTGCTCAGGCCGCAAGATGATCACCGATCGGTTCTCGGCCCCCGGCTTATGAAAGCGCCGCATGAGCGCATGGTTCTCGGCATTGACGGTAAGCATCGAAAACGACAACGAAGGGCCGTCTGGATCGTTCCAAGCGCGCCACAGGCCGGCGAGAGCGAGTGGCTGGCCAGAGCCCAAGCCAATCCGCCAGCGCACCGGCGATCCGGTCTCGTAGTTCGGCTCGTAAAAACTGCGACACGGGATCAGGCAGAGCTGGAGATTCTTCCATGCTCCGCTGAAGCTGCGCTTCTCCCCGATCGACTCAACGCGTGCATTCATCGTGTCGAAAAGCTTCACACCCTTGGGAATGTGCTTGCGCGGCAAAATGCCGAAGGTGGCAGGATCTGTCAGCCGCTTACCGCCGTCCATGCGCAGGATGGGCGCCGCGTAGTCTTTCCACGTCTCAGGTGGATAATCAAAGGTCGGACGCGGAAATTCGCTGAATGCCTCGAAATCGATTTCTTTAGATGGATCGTAGTTTGCGCACATGGGCCACCTCCTGCCTTAATGATAGCGCTGAGTTAGGCCGTTTTTCGGAGAGACATCATGGACCCGACAGACCTTCCGGACGCAACCCTCGACTGCTGGGTCGAACGAGCGGAACTGCTCCGTCTAAATCCGCACGCGTCCGCAGCCGATATCGCCAGCATTTCCCACTGGCCGCGATACACGCTGGATCCTGAACTGGCGGAGCCAATCATCGAGCGCGCGCAGATCGTCATCGATGAGATCGATGATCCGGGGCGCGGGATTGTTTTTTTGCGCGCCGGCCGTATGCCGAGCCAGTTTCGATCTTCGTAGACCACCGCGAGTTCCATGGCGATACCCACCTCGACGCGGCCATGATCTGCTACATCGCATCGATCTTTGGGCCAGAAGTTGAATATCAACTGCTCTGGGATGACGGAACATCGCGCTATGAGCCGTATGAATAGATTCGCAGCAGGCTTTGTGGCAAGAAGATTGGTTGATTCGCCGCCGCGCGCGGCAAGGAGATAAGCATGACGCACGAAGAATTCGAGGCACACGTCGCCATGTTGCTGCGTGACCAGCCGCGCGGTACAACTGCAGATCTGACTGACTTCGCGGCTGCCTACTGGGACGGCGAGCGAGTGCGCTATGTGTTCCTTCACGAAGACGGCCAAGACGCGCTCGACGAAGAATTCGACCTAACCGATTATCGGCTCGATCAGTGGGAAGCTAACTTCGCTGTCTGGTTCGCGGAACCGCGGTATTCGTTGCGCCCAGAGTTGCTTCATTGGCTCAAGGCTGGCGCATAGGCACGCTTCCGATGCGGCCTCCGTGCAACTCGGTTATAGATCGGATCGCTATTACGGGTACCTTCAGGATTTGGTCTTTTTCATACGATAGCAGCAGTGCACTGCTGCATTGTTGGCAGGCAATGGTCGGAAACCTGCGGGACGCCCTGCGCCAACCAGACGGGCCGCATTTCTGTGCCAGTGGTTTGTTTCGGAACGCGAATGAGGCACATAGCGCGTCGGGCACGCGCTTTTCGACGAGACGGAAAAGACCGCCACAAATGAAAACGCCCCTGAAACTCGTGGACTATCAGGGGCATTACGTCACACGTCACTTCGTTATTGCGTCAAACCCGACCCATCTGCACCATTATCTTGCGACTCAGGAATCGCCCGTTCGGCCCAACAGCCAGGCGGCCATCGCGCAGCTTCTTATAGCGGCGCTGGTGCCCCGCGAACATGCTTTGGTCCACCGCGCTCAACTCTTTTTCCGACTCGACCTCGACCGCTATCTCGGTGTGCAGAATCGCGGCAGCTCGCGTGATGGCACGCGCCAGCAGCTCGCTGGTTGACGCTGATACCAGGAGCGGGGAATTGAAAGTCACCGATTTTGCGCGACAGCTTCTCGCGATAGAAAGTACGAGTTTGGCCTGGTCGCGGAACGAGGCGCGATCGCTGATCTCCAGGTGCGTGGCAGGAAGGTGCACGCGCAGCTCGCGCCCATACACGGACGAAATCAGCATCGACGCGCCTCGACGCAGCCGCGTGTACATGCTCCAAATCGCAATTGGCAGAAGGCCAACAAGGACAATTACGAATCCGCTTGTTGGATGCAGATAGAAAGCAACGGCGACAGCCGACGCAGCGCACAGGACGACCACCGGCGCGTTGTAGCGCGCGAGAAGGATGAACATGGCGCGCTGCAGCCGCGTCGAGAAAAACCAGTTTGCGACAGGTCCTGTCAGGTCGTACCCAATCTTCAAAATATGCGCAGCGAGCGATGCCAACGCCAATCCAACTGACCGAAGGCAGTCCTGCGCGTACGACGTCCCTAGTGCCATTTCATTTTCCTCATTTCGTCAACAAAAAACCCGAGTAACGCTCGTCGGTATATCGGCACGCCGACTGGAATTCTTTAGCTCAACAGGCGAGCACGATTGCCTGCCACGCTCGCGGAGCGGATGGCGCACAGTGCGCCGCCGAGATGGCTCTGGCTAGTTTTGGTGCGCCAGGCGCCGAGACCGATCCCCTCCCGATGTATCTGACGGGTAACGGAACCGGCCTGACATCGTGCCTTGCGTCGGCATTCTCGACGCTCGACACTTCGCGCGCTATGCTTGGCCTTTATGCTGGTCGCTGAGATAACAGCAGTCTTACCTTTCTGCTAACGGCATACACTATGACGCGCATGATTCAAATAAGTCCGGGCGTTGCGTTCGCCGCCGTCGTGCTTTCCCCGGAATGGAACGGTATTGCGACCGGCGACTTTAGGCCCGTTCCAGCTCAGGCAAGCAACTCAGCACCCGCAGGTGCCTCGACGATGGTCAGCACGATGGACTCGACCCGCGATATCGAGCAACTCGACTTGCTCTAGTCGCCAATCGGAATTGCGCATCGCGATAGCGTTAGGCCTCAGTCCTATGCGAATCGGTATAAGCCGCGCGCTAATCCCAACAACAGATGACAGATACTGATGCCGACGCCTATGAGTTACCAACCCTGCCCCGCTATCGCTCGTGGGCAGAACGCGAAGCGGCACAACGTGCGACACGAGACGCTGAGCGTGATGCGCTCGTCCAGCGCATTCAAGCGTCCCGCGCCAGTCAGAACAGACATGAGCGCGAAGGCTCTCAACGCAGGCAACTCGCCGACATCCAGGTATTCCGCGCCCTGATGTTGGACGTCCTCGAACACCCACTCGCCAAAACGAAATCGCCTCGATCAGGCTCATTTGCTTCGTTCAAAAGCGTCTGCTCGCTGATTAAGCAACGTAGCGGCGAGGATCCAAGTTTTCTGTCGCCGGGCTTGAGTCAAAGCCTGCCATTCTTCTACAAAATGGTATCGACACCCGCCGCCTGGATCGCGATCGCGGATCGGCTCGCCGACCATACAAGGGCCGGCCTCACGCGGGAAATGACGGCGCTCGGACCCTTCGCGGGATTGAGAGTCAGTATCCGTTCCATACTGGTGAATATGGGCATCCAGAACGTCGTTCAGCTACGTGGTGCAATCGCCTCCAGCTCGATCGTCCTCGAACACGACATTTCGAGCAATGGATTAACGCGCCGACGCTGGGGCGAATTGCTCAAATGGCTCGACCGGCAACCGTAGTTAAAGCGGCGACCAGGGAGGTCGCCAAGAAACGGACGAAATCGCACGCCACGCGTCTATTAGGGGGCGTTTGACGAGAGGGGCGATAAAGTACCTGAGCGGCGCGTCACAACACCGACCAGAAATAGGCGAGATGGGCGATGGGGCCGCCGGTCTCCGCGGCTATCGGCGGCGGATGCATTTCGCCGATGTGCTTCTCGAAGACGAAACCGACGGGAGAGAAGACGACGCGCTCAATGTAGGCGATTCGTACCCCGCCCGGACGCTTTTTGGCCTGCTCGTAGCGCTGGCGGATCTGATCCATCAGATGTGTGCGTACCTGATCACGATCGCGCAAATCAACGCGCTTCGCGGTGTCCATTGAGAACGTGATGTCCTGTTCTTTCTCCGCGGCCGACTTCATCACGGCGTTGACCGCGGTCTCCAGATTCAATGGATCGAATCCGACTGTCAAGGCGCCTCGCTTCTCATCTAACGCATCTGCGCGAAGCCATCCCGGAAACTGTTTCTCCACCGATGTCCGTGCGATATGGAATGCCTCGTCGTCGCGATAACCGAGCTGGTACAAGCGCTCGCGTAGCTGTTCAAGGTCCAGCGACATCGGGGGCCGTTCAGCCTCCGGCTGATCCAGCGCGCTCTTGAGCGAGGCGTGGGTCCGAAATCCTAGCCCGAAGGCCAGTGCTTCAGACAGGTGGGACGATTTAACTCGGGGAAATCCGTCGACAAGGGCGCGTTTCAGCGCATCAAGTGACGGCGCACTAAGAAGAGGGGCAGTCATACGGCACTCCAGGCTATTCGATCGACGGTTCCCGATTACACATCGATCCGGAATGGAGTCCGCTCGATTACATGGAAGCTTTGTCTGCTTTAACCCGGGAACAGGTTCGGCCCAGACGCCACCGAAGATATTAAACGACCGAGGTGGGCGAAGCAAGCCTGTCTAGGGGGCCCCGCGGATTCGCGGCTATCTTATCGGTCGCCATGTGCAGCGCGTCGCACGCCGTCTTCGCGATCTTTCCTAGCAGCTTGCGTTCGACCCCCGACCCGCGTAGACCTCACAAATTCCGCCACCGTTGCGACGGTAAATCTGTCACTCGCTACGATGCGATTTTGGCCCTTCTGCCTGGTCACGGTTCCCAACGCGGTGAACCAACAACTCCATTCTCAATGGCTTGCGCAATGCAAACAACGATAGTTGGCAACTGGTCCCGACACGCCTCAATTTTCTCGAGGCCCCTTCGTTTGTCATCCGCATCAAGCCGGATACGGCTCATTCCCAATGCAAGGACAAACTCCGAGAGCGCCTCGCCCATTTGGTCTTTCGCTCCTTCGATAATCTTGAGCAACAAGTCGCACAACTGATTGCTAAAGCTCTCGGTGTGCGTGGCCACGTAGATCAGCTCGTCACCGCTACTTGCCCTCAATATTGCCGCCTGGATAACACCGTCATTGAAGCGAGCAAAATTGTCTGGTGAGAGAACCCTGCGCTCATACTCGCTGCAGCGAAGTCGGTCCGGACCTTCTGAATGACGAAGGTTATCCCTATGAATCAAAGCCGGCAAGGCGCTGCTTTGCTGGACTGCTTCGTATGAGCTTATCTAATCGGCGGCTCGCTTCAACAATTGCTTGCAGACGGGTTTCCCGCAGTTGTCGGTCGTGCTCGTTCACGATAACCGTAAGTGCTTCGACCAGAGGTTGCGGAAAAAGCCACTCACCCGAATCGCGACCATGATCGAGTAGATCTGAAACTTGACGCTCGACGCTATCGAGAAATTTGGTTTCAAGCAGGCCGTGTCCCGCTTGCGTTAGAAATCCAGTTAGTAGTGTCACTTGAGCCAGGCAATGGGCCGACGCACGATTCCCGGCCCCATGTCGGATCGTTTCGAGCGCCAGCCGAAACTGAAGACTAATCTGATTGACGGAAGACTGATCCATCGGCAAGAACAAAGCTTTCAGGTGCCTCGACATCGCGGGCATCGGTTTTTCCTTCTTTCGTTTCTTCGACGTTGCCATCCGTAAGTCCAATTTTCTTTGTCGAGAAGCAGGCCGTCGACGCGTTCCTGCAGTTGCTCCACGGAGAGCGCCAGTGCATTCAAAAATAAAAACAAGCTTTCCAAGATTACATCAATGGATCCGTTGCTACATGTAGCACGGACACAGTGAGGTTGTTGTACGGCTAGCGTACGTCTCCTGAAGGCCCCCGGACTTGAAGGCTTCGACCGTCCTTCGATTACTTGCCGCCCTTCGCAACCAGCGCTCGGCGATACTGGTCATTGTCGAGAAGCAGGTGGTCTACGCGCTCCTGCAGCTGTTTTACGTGCCGACGCAAGGCGTCCGCCTCGGCGGTCGCCTGCAGGTGAACGGAGTCGTTTTGGAGTTTTAGGAACTGCTCAGTCCCGCGTAGTTGCTCCGCGACTTTCGCCAACGCTCTCGCGCCGCTCGACGACTCAGCGATCGTGGTATGCAACTCTACAAGCAGATGCGCGATGCGCGTCTCGGCGATCGATGCGTGCGCTTCTGCCTGACCTAGTTCGCGCCTGAGCCGTCCGTTGTCTTCCTCGAGGCGGCGCACGCGTGCGTGTGCGTCCTCCAAAGCCGTCTGGGTCAATCTCGCGTGAATCGCCTCGTCGCCTGCCGGCATCGTGCTGGGTCCGTCGCTAGGCGACGGCCTGGTCGCCAACAGTTGGGCGAGCAGCTCGTGCACGGGTCCAAGTGCGTCCCGGACAACCGGCTCCACCGCGCGACGCAGCGTGTGCACGTCGAAACTCGGTGCCTCAGAATTGTCGCCGGCGGGCAACGTACCCGGCGTCAGTGCCTGCGCGCGATCGATCGCCTTCTGAATCGTAGTCGTTCCTGGACGACGTGTGACAACAGTGACGCCCAATAAACGGACGTAGGTCGACACGCCATACAGCCTTCCGGTGACGAGGCGGATCTCGTCAATCACCGCGTCCAGAAAGCGCGCGTTGTCCTGCGGAAACTGCCGGTCATAACGCTCGATCCCGCTCATGATCAAGCGCAGTTGCGTATCGTCCCATTGAATGCGCGGGCGGCCCACCGTTACTCCTGCCGCTCGATGCCGGTTGCATCGAAGGTCGATGTTGCATTGCCGAGATTCAGCGCCTCGTCGGTCTGGAGTTTGGCCAACATGGCTTGCGGTATCTCGATGCCGAACGACCGCGCCTTCTTCGCGAAATACTTGAGCTGCCCGGCCAGGCCTGCACTCTCGTCGGATAGGTTGCTGTACAGCGGCTCATCGTCGTCGCTGTCGTCAAAATCGATCACCATGAAGTGGTACTGCAATCGAGCGTCCCAGCCCATCTGGACTGTCACGGGGCGATCGGCAATGGTGGTTTTCAGAGAACGTTGGGTCATGGGAATAACTGATTTTCGGTTCCGGATAGGTCATCTGCCGTGTTCACTCGGTGCCCTCGCCCTTCGGCATTTCGCCCGTGCGAAGCAGATTCGCGAAGCGCCGGTCGATGTCGTTCGGCCTCCAACGCATACGCAGTCGTGCCAGTGGTCGTGGCCAACGGTTAAAGACCAGACGATCGAGAAAATACGTGGCCAGCTCTGCGTGCTCCGTGCAGTAGTTCCACGCTCGCACTGCCCGCGTCGCATGAAACTGGATCATCGCTTCCAGATGCGCGTGTTCTTCCCGAAACGCCTGCGTCAGCGGTTCCCCTGACCGGAGCGACTCCGCACGCACCTTCTGCCCCACCCGAAAAACCTTGTCGACCTCCTCGAAGGACCCGAGTGCACGTTCGAACGCGCGATGCGTCATCTGGCACTGGAAAAGATGGCTGTACAGCCGCACATCAATGTCGGATACCTGCCCGATCATTGGCGTGTAGAGGGCGGTCACGTTAGGGCGCTTCTCTATAGGTGTCGGCACAGCGTGGGTTGCCGCTCTTATCCGTCACGGCCCACTTGTCCAGATACCCGGTGAACGCCAGCTGCGCCGCCGTTAGCTGCTGAACTTCGGGAAGCACCATTGCGCCGCCCTGGGCAATCTGATAGAAGGGGTGACACACGATGCTGTTCATCGGCCCCGCCCCGCCCGTCCGATCACGTCGCGGGTGTACTGTGCAGCGAGATCCTCCTGCAACTCTGTCCACTTGCCGAGCAAGGTCGGATCGTGCAGCAGAAAAAGTGGGCGCGTCATCCAGTTCGGCCGCATTTCACCATCCTCCCGGCTCCAGTCCGTTTCGAACACGCGCAGATCCTCGTCCTCACTGATTCCCTCGTTGACCAGGTCTTCGAACGAGTTCAGATTGAACAGAGACGGTTCGTCGTCAGGCTCCCGACCGAGAAGGACAATGGCCTTGTGCAACAGATATTTCGCCTCCGCCCGCGAGCCCGCCAGGATGAAAGCGTGCACGCTCTCACCTTCGATCGTCTCCCACACAATCCGGTAAAGCCGGCTGCGACAGTCCGCGCTGAGTATCGATAGGCTCACGACTTCCCCTTTAAAAAAGACTGCCCTGCCGCGGATCGCGCGCAGGCGGCTTCGACGCCTTCGCCGGCCGCGCCGACACGCGCAGCTGCCTGACGCGCCGCAGATGCGCGACAAGCTGGACCGACATGCCCTCGGCCGTCAGCGTCAGGCTGAAGTGGCCGGTTTCGCCGGGCGCACCCGCGCCCGGATTGTTCGCTATGGCGCGCAGCGACGGGTGCAGTGCTTGGCGCCGAGCACGGGAGATCAGCTGCGCGCGGCTCATGCCGGGCCAGCAGTCAGCGACGAACCGCTTGACCACTGGCGGCAACGACTCGGGAGCGAGTTCCAGCGGCAGGGCCAGCACCATGAGTTCAAGCGTATTGGCCATGTTTTTCGCCGCGTGTGGGCGAGACGACGGAGTCGCTAGCGAATCTGGATGTCATGGTTGCCACGTACGATCAGAACGTCCGGTTTGATATCGCCCAGTTCCAGCAAGTGCGAGGCAGGCAAGATCTCAATGTCCTTGACCGTCATGTGATCGGGAATCTTTCCGTCGAGCGAGACCAGCGCCTCGAGTTCGACCTGCTCGTCGGAGACCACTGTGCCGATGCCAATATCGAGGCGCTGGTCCTGGGCGTCCCGATCGAAGTACCTGAAGGTGCTAGTTACCTTCAGATGAGCGGTATAGGTCACATGGATGACCAATACACCGTCGGTGAAGTCGACCGCCGAAAAGTATCTCGCCGCAATCCTGGTGTCCGGCAGCGCGATGCGCTGCAATGACCACTGGGCCCTGTCCTGCTCAAAATCGTAGGGCGAGGAGGCGTACACCCCGAAGGACAGCTTTTCGGCCAACTGCTCGCGCGTAATCTGCTCAAGCGCCTGCGTCAGCCCAATCGGGTCACCCTCCCCCAGCAGCTCCCCGACACGCCGGCAGGCGTACCGCGCCGTGTGCTGCTGGAATGCGCCTAGCGCCTCCGTTAGATCCTTGACGACCACGATTCGCGCTGACTGCGCACCATAGCGTTGCCAGTCGCCGTCGGCCGAGACAGCCAATACCTTCGTGTTCTGCTGCTCGGCCCAGCGCTCCAGCGTGAGCAGCGCAATTGCGTCGGGGAACTCGTGCTTCTTGTCGCCGCTGGCCGAGAACGGAGGCTTCGCGTCGAAGTAGCGCAGCATCACCTCGTCAAGGCTTACGTGCTCGCCCGAACGCAGCACGTCGGCGCCGGTTTGCCCGATCCAGTCCTGCAGGCGCTGATGCGCGACACTATCGGCCGTCGCAGGCGCCGCAACGGCATCCAGCAATGTGTCGACGACGCTTCCGTCCTCGAGCTGCTCGAGCAGTCCGGCGTTACGTGCGAGCCGAACCGCCCGCTGTAGTGCACCCTGCGCTTCTTTCGCTGCAGCCAGCAGATGCGCCTCGACTTCGCGGGCGATGACATCCGGCAACAGCACCCGGATCGCGCCGTCGTGGAACTGCGCGACCCGCCGGAGAAGACCGGTTTCAAGGCGAAGCTGCTGTGCGTCGAACACCGAGGTGTCGAGGACGATGGCTTCGAAGTCGCCTTGCTGGATGTCATCCTGCATCGCCTGGTCCATGGAAGCGTCGCTATCGGTCGTAGAGGGTGTGGCAAGTGTGCCACGTTGATGGGTATTTTTAAACCGATAAAAATACTCCTTATTTCCTCTGCTGAACATTACCCCCAGAATGTTCAGTAGCTATGAATTGCGTCGGCAAGAGTTATATATTGCAACTAACGATCGGAAAAACTTCACTCCACGTCCAACACCGCTGCCAGTGCGGAACGCTCACTAAAATTTGCTAATCAAGATCGGTTCGGGCAAGCGCGGAGCCGTTGGCGGATTGCTCCGAACGGTGCGATGGGTCGGCAGCCTTGGGAGCAATGTTGGTGTTGTGGGTAATACTGGACTGGTTACTGCTCACGGGTGCGGCAAGACGGGGTTGAAGGCGGATAAAAGATCGACAGATAGTTAGTTGCATTAACGATTTTCATCGTTGAACCACCGCTAGGGATTGATGCCTGGCGTTTCGAGGTAACAGCCAACGCCCTCTTTGGTCGAATCCGACAGCTGCGAGCTATCGCGTTTTAATATACGTGGCGTGCAGCCCAGGATGCAGATCGCGCAGCGCCTTGCGCCGATCGACCAGGTCATGCTGGCTACTCTGTCGTTTGAAGTCAAGGATCTGCGGCAGAAGACGCGTCGCCCGTTCTGGAGACGTTTGTGCTTCGCGAATCCGCGACGCCAAGGCTGCCTTTTCGACGTTGTAAACGCCAGGCGCTGACGGAGTGCTCCACTTGGCGCGAACCACTTGCGATTCGTTGACGTACACGCTCGACCTTATGGAATCAGTCCTCGCCTTCGCCGGTGGCCAACCAATCGTCGGCAGACACGGATGTCCGTCCGCGGTGTCCGTTTTCGATCGTCACGATCAGTTGTGCGGCCGTGCCACGCAGACGGCCCTCTCCGAGGAACCGGGACTCGATGTGCCCGCGTTTCATCGACAAGGCCACGACCACGTCGTCTGCAACGGCGCTAAGGCGGTATTCGTCGTCTTCAATGCATTCGAAAAATCGCCACTGCACACTCGAGATCCCCGGTAGGACGAATTTCAGATGAGGAGTCGAGATCTGATCGCCGTCTCGCAATGATAGGAGTCCCTCTGGAGCGCGCGACCGGTCAGCCGAGTGCAGCGAGAGTATGACGGCACTATTCAGTACCACCATCGTGCGGAGGTGAAGGGCTGCGTAGGCCTCGACTGGTCCCAGTCGCACATATGTGCTTTCGCGATGAGGAAATGACACGTTATAAAGCGCCGATGGACAAGGCGAAAAATAATAAGCTCCCGCACCGATCTTTGAAAGCCATCGCCGCTATCGCCCGATGGCTCGGGTGTGAGCCGAGACGTTCGCCCCCCGGTCGCGTTGATGCTCCTGGTTCCGACGATCTGTATGCGCCGGCGACCGCCGCAAAACGAACCGCTTCCCAAAGCACGGGCGGTCTACACCGATGAGTTACCCAGTATGCATCGCGCGGTTTTCCTAGATCGGGTGATCGGGCAGCCACATCAACGCACCGTCGCCCTGATTCCCCGCAATGGCAGTTCAACTCCTACCGTCCTCATCGATAGCAACACAACCCGGTTGCCAATGCTCTGGATTGCGCAGTGTGTTGAACCAGCTCTGCACGTCACCTTCGAACAGCACGATCACGCCACCCCGGCCGACATAGCCATTTTCTTCGCGCCAACGGCGAGCAACAGCAATGAGTTTCATAAGTCTTTTCCTACTCGTGGTCCCGAAGATCGGCCAACGACTTTTCGAGTGTATCCAGGGGTGCACTCAGGATACGGGCTTTTTCGTACGTCAGCGGTCCGGAAAGCCTTGTCCGATAGGGCCTCTCTCCCACTATGTGTACCGATCACCAACGCTGCCGGAGCTCATGACGACAAGTCGTTGATTTTATTGATTGTGCAGTGCGGCTAACGTACGATTTATTCCGTTTCCTGACAGCACCCCTTATTGGTCGATTGACGTTGTCTTCCAAACCTCGTTTGCTAGTCGAACAAGCATATCTTGGCGATCTTCTATTGCCTTCGCATCCCATGTGTCGAATGCCGCAAGCTTTTCGTTGATTCGGGTGATCGATGTGTTCTGCCCGACCTTACTGAGGCCAGCAAGGCTGCGGGTAAGATAGTTACCAGACTCTTGGTAGATTGCCTTTTTCGCCGCGAAGAAATCGTTGCTAGCCACTATGTTGATAGGTTTTTCAAGCAAGGTAAGGTTGCCAAGCTTCGCTGTGTAGAGGTAATACCCCTGGTCAGGATTTGCTTTGGTCCACGACTCGATCAGTTCCGCTGCCGGCGTTTGAGGCAGGATATGTTCTATCTCCAGGCCAATGTATGGTGCCAAGCTCTGCGGACCTTTCGTCCCCTGGAAGGCCATCTCAACATACTGCGTAACCTTAGCAACGAGGTAGCGGGACCTATATTGCTGCATGGAATGAAGTGTGAAGCGCTTCAGCGCGTCGTTAAGCTCGGCCGCCTTGCTTTGCATGTTGGTCTCGAAACGCTCAGCGACGAACGAATTCAATCCCGCCTTCTGGGAAGCCAGGTCCGTGACGGCACAAATTGCCCGAAGCTCGTCCGCCCATAACGAAAAGCTGCGTTCAAGATCCTTTGTAGGCGTCTTCGTGAAGATGTAGTAGAACAGAAAGCTTTCAAGCTGTTTGACGAAGTGGTCAAACAGTGCCTTGGGGAGACCAGATGCCGCAAGCAGCAGCACATAGTGCAAGCTGAAGGCGCCGCCTGTGAGCCGCTTCAGATTCTCCATGGGCACGCTTGGCTTGCGGTCATTGCCTTGGCCGTTGCTGAACGCAATGTAGTTCTCCACGCTGACGATGACTTTCCGCACGAAGTCAAATGGCTGCGCTGCGTAGCCACACAGGCCAGCATTCTCTTTATCGACAAACCAGTCATAGATTTCGTCCTCGCGCACTACGGCATCATTGCGGGAATTCTTGATAACATAGTTCGCCATGAGGAAGTAGCGAAGGAACCGAAGGGGCTTTTCCTTTGCCTGCTCCAACGGCTTTGTTATCTTCTTCCACTCGTCTTTAAGGCGCGTGAACTCGTCCTGTCTGACCTGGGTAAACAGAAGGTTCTTGAGGAGGTCCATCGGGTTGAGACCGACGCCTCGCTCATTAATCGTCTCGAAAATCTTCAGCGCGCTACTGACATCAGTTGAGATCTGAATGAAGACGACATTGTTTGCCAGGTATCCCCAATACTTTTTGAGTTCCGCGGTGTCTGGGTAGTTGTCTTTTAGATAGTTGTAGATAGTGCTATAGGCACCTATCAAGTTCTCTAGCGAGCCGAAGCTTGGGATCGTAGAGGCTTGGATTGCGGCCCTGACTGTTTGCGGGTCTGCGTCCATTTCCACGAGCTTGTGCATCACATCGCCTGCATGCTCATATCTAGGCTCAAGCTTGAGCTTTGTGCGTATGTCACCCTTCGTATCGGTATAGCTCATCGATACGAGATTGGTAAGCAGTTGTTTGTATTGCCCGTCCGGTCTGAACAAATTCTTGAGCGCGCAGAGCAGCAGGAAAAAGGTGGTAAGCCGCTGCTGTCCGTCGATAACCTCGTAGTGGTCTACCTCGTGGCTCGGTGACACCAGTACGGTCCCCACGAAATACGGACGCGACAACCCAGCGTCGATCTGCTCGTTGATGTCGTCGAGCAACTGTGTGACTTCCTTGTCGGTCCAAACATACTCGCGCTGATAGTCGGGAACGATGTAATAGGTGTCTCTGAAAGCGGTGTTTATGGTGTGCTGTTGGTTCTCAATGCGTGCCATGGTTCTTTATTCTGTCAAAGTGTCTGTGTGTTTGCGGGATGCTATAGCAACAATATTTTCCAAATTGGCCGCAATCAGATACCGTGGCTTGTTCCGCTGCACTTGGGGTAGCTTCAGAACTCGGAAATTAAAGCACGGTAACACAGCTTGGTTGAGCAGATGAAGCAGGTGGCCGCCGCGCTCGCAGGCAATCTGATTTAGCCAGCCAGAGCGCAATCGTCAAGACGTGATGCCGTTAGGCGCTCGGCCACGCGGGGCGGCGTCGACGAGATGCCTGCCGCTAAAAAGCGTCAGTGAAAAGGGAGGCGAACTCGAACGCCCTCCTCACGCATCAGCGCCGAAGTGCACCGCTACAAATCCAACCTAAGCAGTCGCTCCTGCGCCGGCGAGCCACGTAGGCTTTCGCGCAACCATGGCCTGATTTGAACTTCATCGGGTGGCTGAGTAGTTGTAGTCACAATGTACTGAAACAAAGCCGGCCCTGGGGCCTCCAATCCTTTGGCTAGAGCGAATAATCGGTGGTAGACGCTCAAACCGAGATCGGCTTCTCGTGGGCTATCGTGCAGCAAAAAGGCCGGAAGTCGAGTGCCGCCTTCAATGCTCATGCACATTACGGCCAGATCGAATGCGATGACCTTGAGTGAATCAATCGCCGCGGTCGAGCGTTCCCCTCCCAACTCCACGACCAGCTTCAACCCGTTGCCATCGAGAGAGACCTTGCCGTGCGCCATGGGGCCGACAATTTCACGGATCACCCCATCAAAGAAACGTGACAGTCGGTCAAATACTTCGCGCTGCGCCTCCCGGAACGTGCCCGTCAACTCTCGCTTCTCTTCCACCTCCGCCGCATGGGAACCGGCTTGCGCCTCTTCGAGGTCTAGCTCGCTCAACATTCCGTCGAGACGCTTCACATCGTCAATAACTCGACGCGCCTTGAACCAAGCACCGGAACGGGCATCGTGGAAGCGCTGGGCTGCCCTGACTCGTGCACGCTGTGCGTCCCGAGCTACACGCGCCGGCACCAAAGCCTGCAACGTTGATGCGACACTGTCGTTTATTTCCTTACGGCGCCGCTCTTCGGTGGCGATCTCGTCGATATGGCACTGACGCCGATCGCGAATTGCCTGGAGGTCGGGCAGTTTGTGAGACATCCCACAGCCCTCGGCGAGCGCACGGTCAATCGGGACTTCGCAAACGGGGCAGATGGGCGTCGCTGACTTGGCGACTTGGGCGGAGATGCCCGGCATTTCTCCCCTCATCCGCCGCACCAGCATATCGATCTCTGGAAGTTGAGCTTGTGCTACCGCCAGGTGTTGTTCGAGAGCAGAGACAAGTTGGCGTTGCTCGTCGTACTCCGCACGGAGCGCTTCCAGGTCACCCGCGTCCCAGGACGGGCTCACTCTTGCCAGCCGCGCCACGTTCTGCGTCGCTGCCTTGCGCAACGCCTCGATCGAAAGCCGTCCCTTCGGAAGATCGTCTGGACTCAGCCCCACAGCAGTCGCGACCTCAGCGCGGAGTCGATCACTCGCCCATTTTCGGCGGGCAACATCTTGGCTAGAGGCCTTGTAACGCTCATCAAGCGCAGATATCTCGGCCCGCAGTTGCAGCTCCTCGGCAACGATGGCACCGACAAAGGCCCGCAACGCGTCTAGGTGCTTTGCGGCCGACATCGAGCGTGTCGGCGATCCCGAATCGGAATCCGCGGATCGCCACTCCAACACACGGTCGAAACGGCACTCCTGGTCGCGCGTGAGCAATGCCAATGCAACGCGCCAGGCGTCGAGCCGATGCTCGCCTGGAATCAGCGCGGCGACGCCTGGGGTCACGATCTGCCGCTCGACGACTTCGAGCAATGGCTCGATCCCGGTTGCAGGTATGTTCCCCGCCAATAGCTCCTCTGGCGACGCGTCGGGAACAGCGTAGTGAGGCCGGCCTGCACCGAGCGGCCTCAGTATTCCCCAAAGTGCACCATCTACCAGCACTTCGGCAGACACCCACCCTTCAGGAAGGGCTGTGGCGATCCGCAATCGCTGCTCGTCCGGAACGTAGCGGTCCTCGCCCAGACAGAACCGTAGTAGGCGGCAGAACAGCGTCTTGCCACTGCCATGCCCCAGGTAGTCCGTGTCGCCGCTATTTGATTGGTCACTGGGATCCGGGGACCAGATGATGTTGAGACCCGGCCGCAGCTCGATATCCCGGAGGCGCGTGTCCGAATCACTCCAGATTGTGAGCCGGCGTACCCATAGCCGAGGCTGGGTACGGCCGGACTCCGGCTGAACCGTCAGCGCAGCATGGCCGAACAGGTCAGGCTGCCTTGGCATCAACAAACTCCCGAAGATCAGATGGCAGTGACAGAAGCATGGAGTCGGCACCGCGCGCGCGGAGCATGCGGACAGCCATCGCTGCACGACCGTCGGGCCACCCAGCCGTCTCGAACTCGCCCAACGTCACCCCAGGCCCCCAAGTTCTGGCGACAGCGTCCTCGATCAGTCCACCGCTTCCCCGCAGCTGGGTAACGGCGCGGCCCCAAGCCCCATCGGTTTGCGGCCCGAGCTGCGCTACACCTGCCGGCAACGCTTGGGCTTCAGCTCCCACGAGGCGCAACCATTGTCGCCCTTCATCGGCAGCGAGCAATGGCATCATCAGACGAGGCTCCATGCACATGAACGCGATCAGGCGCACTTCCCGCGCGGGGATCGGCTTCCCCAATGTCTTGAGCACGGCAACCAAGCTGGCCAGTTCGTCATTTGATCGATCGGTGCCGTATCGAGCCCAGGCGCTGTCCGGAAGCGCCGCCATCTCGACGCTGGAAGTCGTAAATGGCGCAGCTTCGATCGGCGCGTGCACCACGAAATCAGTGTCGAACAGTGGCAAACTCGAATCCGCTGGCTGCTTGCCGACGCGCGGCTTCCGCTCAACAGCTGCGGACACTATGCGCCGCTCGGCCTCTAGCTTCGCTCGGTCGTGGTTCAGTGCGAGTAGTCGCTTGAGCACGTCCTTGCGCGCGGATGGGGTGATGGTGTAACGGACGCGGTCGTTTTCAGGGAGAGTTTCTACTTCGACGAAGTCGTGACTGAGAACAATGTCCGTCCAGCCGTAGGCGTCGCGCACGGCGGTGTCAAGCTGCACATGCAGCCGACGCAGTTCAAGCAGGCCTTCATAGCCGGCCTGGGCAACGGACTCGGGCTTCTTGCTGACCTTGACCACCATCGCTAGATTCAGGTCACGAGCGTGGAAGAGGTTGTAGATGTCGGTAAGTCCTAACCACAACTCCTGCATCAACGCACGGCGGTGTTCGTGATAATGCTCGCCGATCACGGCCAGCTCGGGCTGAGCGACCTGCCAAAGGTCGCCGGGGACGGCGAAAGTTTCGAAACAGTCCGACGGCGAGTAGCGCAGCCGTGTTTCCAACGCCCCGCTGTACTTGCGAGCCCAGACGTCGTGCAGGGTGGATTGCACGACCGCGTAGAGGTCCCACCGATCCGTAGTGAAGGCGTATAGCGCGTCCGAGAAAACGCGGTCCGACGGTGACGCGGAGAAGTTGAGATGCTTCGTTGTGCGCGCTGCTACAAAGCACCGCTCAAGGCCATTCAGTCGGCTATATAGACCGGTAGCCCGCTCAGCGTACTGCCACCAACGCTCGCGACGCGACGCGCGCTTGTCGCTGGCCCTGACGGGCTTAACTAACTGCTCGACGCGCTCGAAGGCCGCACCAAAAGTCCTCGCCTTGTCCTCGGACCAGTCGAAGAAATTAATGATTTGTCTACCGGGTGACTGGTCGGGGCTATTGTTAATCTCTTGCCCATTGATTATCGGCCTGATGACCTCGGCCGTACGGCCGTTCGATTTGATCAACGAAGCAGCTTCGGTTGGAGTCAGAAGAAAGCCGTCCCCAAGGAAGATGGTTCCTTGGAACATCGTCTGTTCGTTTTGGGCAAGACCGACTGGATCGCCGGCGTCCTGCGCGTCCTCCAGAAATGCGTTTATGTGGGAGACGGGCTTGCCGTCCAGGAATCGCTGCGCCTGCCAGTTTCCCTTGTTGATCGATAGTAGAGACACGACCAATTTCGCTCGCCCTGGCCATTTAATACCGCGCACAGCGAAGTTAATCACGCCGCCTCCTGCGACGACTTGCTCCAGGCCATCCTTTCGAACGTCGCCATCCTTGATCGAGTTGGTTGTCAAGAACGCCATGAATCCACCCGGGCGCAAAAGATTGAAGATCCGTCGAACGAAATAGACGACCAAGTCGCTCAGTCCGGCCGGGTCAAACTGCCATTTCACATATTCGCAGAACGGGTGCCCATAACTCCCGCTCAGGTCCTGGCCGCCAAGATACGGCGGGTTGCCAAGGATGCAGTCAAATCCCCCCCGAGAAATCACCTCGGGAAATTCCAGAAACCAATGAAAGAACCGCTTTCGCTCCGCCATCGCCCAAGCAAGCGCCGCGGGGTGATCCAACGGCTTTCGCTCGCCTCGCCAGTACCGACGAAACTCGGCCTCGGTGACATGCTGTCCCGGCCGATCGACCTCCTTGGGCATATAGAACTGTGCAATCGGAATCGCCGCCAATTGCTCCATCAGCATCGCGTCAGCGGACTGCGTAAGGTCCACAAAGCGCTGCTTCTTGTCCTCGATCTGCTCAGGCGTTTGCTCAGGCAGTGCGTCTAGCGCATGCCAAGCCTCCAGCGCTTCGCCAAGCTGACGCTCGATCTCTGGCGAAAACTTCAGCGTCGTCTGGCCTGTGCGCTCGGCCTTGTTTCGCTTGCGCAGTGCGGCCGCAAGGTTTTTATCATCGCCTGGCATCGTAACGAAAGCCTCGTCAGGTACGCCGCGTTCGATGTCCTCACGACGTGCGTAACCCACGATAGCATTGCCGCACTTGATGCGATGGTCCAGAAAGTTCAGCGGCTCGCCGGGGTTATGCGCCTCCAGCCACAGCGCCACCTTGCACAGCTCCACCGCTAGAGGGTTCAAATCCACCCCATAGATGCAATGGCGGATTACGTCGCGGATGGCTGTGCGGAAGGCGCTGGGCGATGGCTGGTCTTCACCGGTGCGGACAATCGCCAGCTCAATAGCGATGCGCCGCGCAGAAGCCAGCAGGATGTGCCCAGAGCCGCAGGCCACGTCGACCACGCGCAGATCGAGCAGCGCCTCGGCGGGGTTCCTCTCCTTCAACTTTTGCGCGATCAGGTAGTCAAGGGAGTGCTTGATGAGTGGCTGAACCAGCTCGTCGGGTGTGTAGTGCGACCCGGTATTGGCACGCTCGTCTCCTTTGCGGAAATGAAACTCGGTGCGCGGACCATCGTACATGAAGGTGGGTTCGTATTCGAGCAGCCCCTCGTAAACGGAACCAAATTCCTCGACATTGAGAGCGCCATAGTTGACACGGATAAGCTGGCCATTGTCGGGATGGGTATAAAGATTGAGCGCGCGCAGCGCGGTGAGCAGCACGTCGTTGCCCAGCGTACAGCTCGCCAACGGCCCGATGGCTTGCGGACTGAAAAGGTCACCGGCCAGAGGGGCCAGGCCAATTTTCGAGCCGGGGCCACCAGCTTCGAATAGACGAAACGTGCCGAACAGTGCGGGCCAGAGGTCAGCATGGCGGCGGTCGGCAAGGTGACGCTTCTCGCTCATTCGGCGGAGGCGCATGAGACTGTAAAACTGCTCATACAGATTGCGGTGCCTAGGGTTCGCGTTGGAGGGAAAAACGAGCCCCCGCTCCTCGATCACCATCAGGAACAGCAGTCGGTAGATTAGGCGCAGCAGATGCTTGTAGAAATCCTCCGCGCTCAGCCGGCTACCGGCAATTTCCTGGCGAAGCGCTTCGTTGTCGCGGTGCTGCAAGAAGCCGTTTGCCAACCCCGTGATAGCCTGTTCCACCGCCTTGCTCAGCCCCTCGCGAATACGCGAGCCAGCGTCGAGTGAGTCCTGATGATAGCGCTCGATCCAGCTCTGCGCCGCGTCGTCGCGGCTAGCGGGCAGTCGCGAAGCGTGCAGCAGCCGGTACAGCAAGGCGAAGTCGGCAAACAGCCCGTCCGTGAAGATGCGGTCAAGGTCGAACTCAAGGTAGGTGAGCTTGATCAGACGTGAGCTATCGCGAAGCAAGCGCAATATCCGGCCATTGGTGACCAGGCCGTAAAGCTCGTCGGATAGATTCAGGTACTCCTGCACCATCGCATGTGCCGACATACGCAAAGCACCGCTGCGCTGCTCGGCCTTACGGTCCAAGCCCGCGAGGTCGCGGTAGCCGCTGATGTGCACCACCGTCTGGCCGCGATTGGCCACACGGTGCGACAGCGGATAACTCTTTCCGTTGACCTCACTGCTCTTGGCTTGGTAGTCGAGCTGATAGCCCAGGAGGCCGAGCAAGGGCAGCACCCATTGCTGGCGAGTCTCTGTGGTGGCAAGGCTGCCTTCACGCAGAGACTCCAGCTTGCGTTGAAATATGCGCCAGTAGTCTTGAGCATCGGCCCAGGCTCGGGCGATCTCGTCTTTGACCTTGTTGGTGCCATCGAGGCCGAAATCGGCAGGACGTTGACCCGCCAAATCGTCGAGGCGGTCGAGGATGTCGGGCGAGAGGATTGCACCTTCGATGCGGATGCTGGGGTAGATCATTGTGGTCCCTCCGGCAGCAACACATATACACCCAGTAAATCCATCGGAAGCACAGGGTACACGACCTGAAAGCGCTGCTTTTCCATGAGAGAGCTAAAGCGCTCGTGCGCGTCTACGAGGCGCTTCGATTGTTGCTCGGCGACTTGCTCGAACGCGTCGCCCAGTTGAGCAAGCAGCATGAGCTCGTTGTCCAGAAAGCTGGCACGGGCTTGAGGCGACAGGTCGGACGATGCGGCAGCTTCGGTGATCAACGTCTTGGCGGCCGCGTGATCCAAGTATTCGCGCTGCTCCTGCGGCGTGCCACGCCAGCCCCATAGCAGCATCTCTTCCGCCACAATCTGTTGGTGGCTCTTCGTCTGCTCGATGACATTGCGACAGCGGAACAGCAGCAAGGTAGTCTTGGTTTGTACAGTGCGAGTGCGGATTACAGCAGCTCGTGCCGCTCGCTTGTCTTGACGGTTAACCGTGTTAGCCATCACTGCCTGGCAAAGCTGCTCCACGAAGCGGTGATTGCGACCGATGTAGTGGAAGCCCTCGGGCGTGGGCGATTGGAAGCTGGCCAACAGGGTTTCGCCGGCAGGGAGCAGCTCGCGCAGTTGCGCCGGCATGTTCGCTGTAACGACCCGGTAGCCTTTGCCCTGCGGCACCATTTGCACGCCCAGCAGGTTGTTGAGTACGCTGGTCACGAACGACTCCACGGCCTTAGGGTCGCCGATCGCTTCGTCAACCTCGCGAAGATCGGCCTCGATCTCGTGCGCTTTGATCGCGTGCTGAGCGAAGATGCTACGCGACGCCTTCTCACGGGCGGCGGCTTGGTCCAGCTTGTGGGTGACGGCGGCCTTGGCCGTGGCGGCCTCCTCGAAGTCGCTGAAGTCAAACAGAACGCCCTGCGCGTTTCGCTGGGTGCTGATCGTCCGCCTGGGGTTGAGCAGCAGCGCCTGCGTAATGGTGTCGATGATGCTTTGCGAGTCCTCCGGAAACGGCACGTTGATACCGGTGGCACGCTTGATTTCCTTCACTTTGCGTAACAAGACATCTAGCACGACGCCATCGATCGGGTTGTCGGCGCCGTAGAGCATGCACGCCTTGACGATAGGTGCCTGTTGGCCAAAACGATCAACACGCCCCTCTCGCTGTTCGAGCCGGTTCGGATTCCACGGCAAGTCGTAGTGCAGGACGGCTGTGAACTGCTCCTGCAGATTGATGCCTTCGCTGAGACAGTCTGTGGCGATCAGGACCCGCAGCTTTGAGCGCCCCATTTCTTCAATGCGCTGCCTGCGCAGGTCGTCGGGGAGTTCGCTGGTGATGACTTGGATATCGAGTCTGGGGTACTTCTTGCGCAGCGCGGGGGCTAGCCACTCACCAACGTACTGCGCGGTGGCTATGTAGCGACAGAAGATGACCGGGCACAGCGCCGGTGATTCTGCAAGCCACTCGCTGATTTGACGCTCAGTGGTGGCAAGCTTTTGATCATGCGTACTTCCTGCCAACTCGCCAAGGCGCTGGGCAAAGTCGCGCAGCTGCCGGCGCTGGTGCTCCGACCAGTCCACGCGCTCGATGACCTGCGTCGGCGCGTTATCCCCCTCGTGGCCAAACTCGGTGTCACCGACAGGATTCAGGATGTCTTCCTGTTCAGCCTTGGCGTCATCGGCTATCGCGGCCTTGGCGAGACCCGACATGCGCGTGTTGAGCATCTCCACGCCCGCAGCAGGGCTGGACATCACGCCGCGAAGCAGTGCGAGTGCGGTCCAGTACTGCACCCGTTGCTCGCGCTTGCCCTCGGCAGGGGCGATGAGCTTACGCGAGAACTCAATGAGTTCATTGAACAGCGCCGCGTATCCAGGCGCCAGCGGATAGTTCAGTTCGAACGCGTCACGCTGCGGGAATGGCGTGTCCTCGCCCAGCCACTTTTCAACGTCGCCGCGCTTGCGCTGAACAAAGTGCTTGGCCAGCTCTCGCCGCTGCACCTGGCTGGCGGACGGGAGGTCCATGGTTTCAAATTCGGGCCGGATGAGACCCAGTAATGACTGGAATTCCTCGGCCTTGCCGCTGTGCGGGGTTGCGGTGAGAAGGATAAGCTGCTGATTCGGCTTGCGCGCAATTCGGCTGACGAGGTGATAGCGCTGCTGCTGGCTAGCCGAGGCGCCGGCCGGGCGAGCGCAAGTGTGCGCCTCATCGACGATGACCAGCTCCGGACATTGCTCGATGAAGACATCGCGCCGCGTATCGGACTTGATGAAGTCAATACTGATGACCTGGTAGGGGTAATAGTCGTAGACACTGGTGTCGCCATGGATCTGCCGATCGAGTCGGGCCTGGGTGTTGGAGCGGATAATCACTGCCTCGATGTCTAGCTTGGCGCGGATTTCAGCCTGCCACTGCTCGCACAGGTGAGGCAGACAGATCACAGCAAAGCGCCTGATTTTGCGCCGTTCGATCAGTTCGCGGACGATTAGAAGTGATTCAATCGTCTTGCCGACGCCCACATCATCCGCAATCAATAAGCGAGTAGGCTCCTCCCGCAAGGCCATGACGAGCGGAACCATCTGGTACGACCGCGGCCGAAACGACAATTTCGCTAGGCACCTGAACGGGCCGGCGCCATTTCGAAACGCCAGGCGCGCGGCGTCATAGAGGACCCGGGCGGTGGAGAAGTCACCCAGATCTTCGGAGGTTGGCGGGGCGAAGCGGGCGTCAGATGGCTGGTCACCGCCTAGCGGAAGGTAGAGGCCGGTGATCTCGTCATCCGAGCCACCTAAGGGTCTCAGGATGAGTAGGTCTTCCTCGTCGGAAGGTAGCACTACCCAGTCGCGTCCGCGCAACGACACCAGCTTTCCAGGTTGGAGTGAGACGGTCATCTGACCTTCTTGAAAATGTCCGGCCGAGCCGAGACTTTGGCGGCAAGGTCGTCCTTATAGTAATAGACCCAGACCTCATCCCCTTTGGCCATGATCGCCTGCCGCTTGGCGGCATCGTCAGCCTGAACGGCAGCATCGTCGTGAGGGGTGCCATCACAGAAGACCCAGACGCGCGGCTCGTAGTGGAAGTCAGGCTGCACATAAATACCATCGACCCGCTTCTGTGCAGCGTCGGGCAGGCGCAGGCCATGACCATACAGATGCTCGATGAATTTGCGCTCCGTCGACGAGCTCGGATCCAGGTGCTTCAGCATGCTTTGGTAGTGCTCTTCGTAGCTGCCGTATCCTGAATTGGCATGAATCTCGAGGGTACAAGCGGCCAACTTGGACAGGGCATCCTTGATGAGGTGGCGGTCGATGATCTGATGATCGCGCTGGTTGTAGTAACTCAGCAGATCGTCGTAGGACGCCGGCCCGAGGTACTTGGGGTCGTCAAAACGGCACAGATTTCTAGCGAGGTTAACTACGGTCTGGAAGGCACTAACGTCTTCAACAAAACGTGAAAGTATGCCGAGGCTGCCTTCAGCGGCCTCATAGAGCAAGATATTCGGCGCGCTGGGCTCACCGATTGCAATAACACCGATCTCGCTTGACTCGACTTGAAAGACTTGTTCGATGGCCCGTTTAAGAGCGTACTGAAGCGTAATCACACCTTCCGACTTCAGACCTAGAGCCTGAATCGGAACGATGTAAAGAGCGTCCGCCAAATTTGATGTCCAAAGCTTGACACGTCGAAACTCTTCCCGGCTTTGTGCCTCGTCTTCGGGCATTGAGCTACGCCACTCGCCTGTAGTAAGGCCAATCGGAAACCCATCTGCCTGCTGAGCGCGCCACTTTTCGTTGACATGCACGAGACGCGCCGCAGGAACGTAAATGAGGTTCATCAACGGTTCACCATTAGCCTTGATCGCTGCCCGCTTGACGCGGTCTGTGTTGCCACCGTCGATGCTAAAGTAGGTTTGAATTGCGAAACCACGGGAGGTGCGCTCCTCTTCCTCGCACGAAATTCGGTCCACCTCCTCGGCGCGCGACTCGGCCATCTCCATAAGGTGATGGAGATGGATTTTGTTAGCGTTGTCTGACAGGCTCACGCCCGAGAATGGACAATGTTCGAGTTGCAGTTGCTCGCCCGTTAAGAAATATCCCGCCTTCGTGCTGACCTTCGCCTCGATAAGCACCGAGTCTGCGTCCTGCACAACCAGTTGTGAAACGCGGTACTTTCGGCCGCGGTGATAGATGATGTTGAGCGGGCCAAATTCTCTCAGTGCAATGGATCGCGGACGCGAGATGAATTCACCGGACGTGTCCGTAGTAGGAAGGAATACACGGATCGGTAGGCGCGTGAAGTTGTAGCCCGGCAGAAAACCCTCGGAAGCTAGGTATCGATATGGGTAGAACTCAGAAAGCTCCGAGGAGCCGCCGCCCTGGTTGCGCAGGAGATCCAACTGGCGGGTGGCCTGATCCTGGCTGCGCTTGTACTTTCGGTACTCGTCGCTGCTGAGACCAAGCGTGCCGCTCTGGATCTTTTGGGTCGCTCTGTCCAGCGTCGTTCGCGCGGAGCGGTAAAGCGCCCGCCAACGGTCAATTGATTTGTCCAGATGCGCAGCAAGGCCGGTCAGTGTCTGTTCGATCCAAGTGTCGTTAAACCAATGCCCGGCCCGTGCTTCTAGATCCGCAGAGATATCCTTAATGGCGCGCTGAAACGTTGCACGCAAGCGATCACGCGTGGCCGGACCAAGTTCCAGGCCGGCATACATTGAAGGGAGCAACGGCAATTCACGCTGCTCTTCGTCGATAAAGCGGGTGACCGAGGGGCGATTGCCAGCATGGTTTTCGAGCCCGGGAAGACCTACTTCGGAGATCGCCAGTGCATTGAGGTGAGTTTGAAGCAGTTCGCGATTTGCGAGGTCGAGCCGCGGCGGCTGAACAGCACCAGCCACAAGATCCTGCTGATGCTGGAAATAGTGACGATCGTGTGGTGAATATGTCGAACAGTACGTGAAAATCAGCGCCCCCTGTCCTCCGCGGCCAGCGCGCCCGGCACGTTGCGCATAGTTGGCGGGGTTCGGTGGCGCATTACGAAGGTGGACGACGCTCAAACCACCGATATCGATCCCAAGCTCCATCGTTGGTGAACAGTACAGCGCACTGATCGATTGGCTTCGAATGCGTGAATCGTCCAGCACCTTCTTGTTTTGATCCAGATACCAGTCGGCTCGGAACCGATCTTCCCGGTCGCGGCGCTCGTCGACTCCGAGCTGACCTGTATGGTCCTCAGCGCGAAGCCGTTTTGCGCGAGCGAAGTTGCGCTGGTATAGGCCCTGGAAGAACAGATTCGGCTGTGGCGCTTGGCCCTTGTAACTGCGCCTCTTGATAAGATCAGCCTTGACCGTCTTCAAATCGCCAGCCAGCCAGACGAGCTTTTCGATCCGCAAGCGGTAGAGCTGCACATTGTCGCTCGTCTCGCCCTTGCCATGCTGCGAAACAAGGTAGTCTGCACCTTCCAGTTTCTGCATCAGAAGCCGAATGAAGGCAATGTAGTGATCACCGCGGAGATCGACGTCAATGCTCTGCTGTTTGATGAACAGCTTGATAAATTTACCTAGGCCGCTAGCGGGACCCATGCTCTTGGACGACACCTTTGCACCGCGATGCAACGTCTCGAAGCGCATGTAGAACGGTTCACGAATGTTTTCATTCGGGTCGAGTGTCCACGGTAATCTAAGTCGCTCGCGAAACAGCTTCTCGTTCTCACGGATCTTGGCTTGCGTCAGGTAGTTTTCACTGTGGACAGCATATTCGAGGCGGAAAAAGTCGAGGATGGTCGCTATGAATGCCGCTCGATCCCCCGGTGAAAGTTCGTCCAACACGGGTACCTTGTCCCAGTACTTGTCGTTGTCTGCAACCTCGGGAAGGTCTGTGTACCCGATGTTGAGCAGAGCACATTGCTCAAGATTCGGTAACACGATTCGCCAGCTCCGGCGCAAGTCCGCCAATGCGCGGTACAACAAATACGTCTGAAAGGCCTCCTCATAGCTTCGCCTAACGTGAGCGAGCTCCGGCTCCTCGTTTTTATTGGCGTACTCAACGAACGGGAGTCCGAGCGCTTCAAAGACCGCTGCCCCCAAACGCTCGAAGGTGAGGCCCTTTTCTCCGGCTCGCGACAAAGCCTGATAAATACCAGCTCGCAGGCGAATCACCTCGACGAAGTCGTTAAAGTGTCCCGCTTGCAGTGCGGCGTCCTGCCGGTTATCAGTGAAGCTGATCAGCTTCTGATCGCGGACGGCATATCCCGCATCGCTGAGCCTGTTGAGAATCGAGAACGTTGTTATCGTGGTAGAGGTACTGCGCCCCTCGCTGCCCAACTTGGTGAGCTTCGTTCCTTCGTTCGTTTTGGTGTCGTAGAACACACCAGCGGTGGGGTCGAATAGCAGTGGGGCTCGCATGAACCATCCCCACCACCGCAGCGGCTCTGTTTCTGAGCAACGACCTGTTTCATCGAAGCCCAATCGAACCGGAAACTGCGCCCGTTTGCGCGTGTCGGGTGCCGTCTTACTGCGGTTCAGCCAAGAGTCTGGCAAGAAGGCTAGGTCATCGCGTTCGTCCCAGACGTCGTCGCCGACGATCAAGTATCCATCACTCGCGACCTCGTCGTCCTCCGACGATGCTCGGAACTCCCTTGGTTCAAGCCGATCGCCAACCCGCGTGACACAGATGAAGGCATACCCACTGATACGGCTAAAAACGTTCGGATAGATTGGCTTTTTCTCCTTCTCGTCGACCTTATAGACGCCAGGTTCCAGCGTGATGAAACGATGCTCGTCCTGATCAAGTGTTGTGTATACCGAACCCGTCTGAGAAATGAACTGATGCAACTTAAACGGAAGCACCGTATAGCGCTGTCCGTCGGCTTGCAGTCCCTCATTGACGTTGCTAATCCACTGCAAGAGCGAACTAACCGCTGATCCTGCCTCCACAGGTGACACATCCGCATCTTGTACCAACTCGTCGACAACCTCTGAAATCCGTCTAGGCTGACCTCGAACCAAATCGGCACCAACCTCGGCAAGCGCTACTTTGTTCTCAAGCCAGACAGCCAAAGGATGGCTTTTCAATGAGGCAAGCGGCGCGCCGACGTCTAGCGGCCCAGCGATGGCTTGAGCGAGTCGTTCTCTATCCGGTATCTCTCCACTCGGGGCCAGCGATCGTGCAAGCGACTCACCAATGATTTGCGACGGTTCGAATGTGCGGCCGAAGAGCTGAGTAGCGACCGCTGCGATGCGGCTCTTCTGGCTCGCGACGCTACCGCCCGATGCCATCGTTGCTGAGGTGCCGATGCACACAGCGCGACGTTCACATTGAGCCTGAATTCGGCGAATGAGCATCGCGACGTCGGCACCTTGCCGGCCGCGATAGGTGTGGAGTTCATCGAAGACCAGGAATCGCAGGTTGGCGTAGATACCGTCCCGGATTGGCCTCTCGGCAGTGCGAGTCAGCAGCAGCTCCAGCATCATGTAGTTTGTGAGCAGAACCTGTGGCGGGTGCTCACGCATCGCGCTGCGCGTGTTCTCGTTTTCCTGACCTGTATATTGACCAAACGAAATCGGGAACGGCCTGCCGGTACTCTTTATGTAGTTCTGCTCATAACGCTTAAATTCCTCGAATTGCGAATTGATGAGAGCATTCATCGGGTAGACGACAACAGCGCACACCCCGCTTTCGCTTGGCCGCTCAAGAAGATCGTGGAATATCGATCCGATGTAGGTCAGCGATTTGCCGGATCCGGTTCCGGACGTAACGATAAAGTCCTTACCCTTGCTACCCAGCTCAATGGCATCGAGCTGATGTTTGTACAAAAGGTAATCCTTGAAGATATCGGACAAGGCAGGGTGCAGCGCACCCTTTGCCGCCTGCTCGGCGACACTACCGACCATCTGAAAAGCCGGATTGAATTGGAGCAGCGGCTCCGGCCACAGTCGTCCGTCCGAAAGCTTCGATTCGACCTCAGACAGGATCTGTGGATCCTGTATGTTCAGGAAGCTGCGGATATAGCTCGCATAGTCGGAAATGATTTGACCATGTGTCTCAAGAACGTGCATGCGGTGCCCCTAGTTTATTCGCGTGTAGAGCGCTAACCATTCGTGAATGATTCTTCATTCGATCGTCAGATCGTAGTTTTTGGCGAACATCAACCAACGCGACCAAGAAGTTGATCGATGATATCGCTCGCTTGACGCTGCCGCAGCGCCCTCGCCTCGCGCTGCTCGAGTTCATCGCCTTCGCCGATTTCGAACCTTGCCACCGACACTGGGCCGTCCTTGCGATAACCCTCGATCTTGTCGTCGTGCGAGAAGCGATTGCGCAGAATCGACAGCGCCGACTGAATCACGGCACCATGCTTGCCATCGCGCTCAATACGAAAACTTTCCGCAACAGCAACGAGGCCCTCGGGTGCATGTTCGATGCAATAGATGAGATCGTGGGCATCCTTGCGTTCGTTGCGCTGATCGAAAGCAAAAGCCTTCAGGCAGGTAAAACTGACGAGATTGGCATGCTTGACCTTCTCGGTCGCGATGCCGTTATCGCCCAGAAGTTCGGCCTGGATCTCCGTTACTTGGTGAAGGTCGAAAACGATGGACGAATGCGGGATGTTCAGCGCTGAAATCGTGCCCTCGGTGGGCAGCGCCTGAACCTTGCCGCCGGCGATATCGGGTGCATCGGCGAGCAGTTCGAGCACCATGAGCGCACCGTGTTCAGTGCGGGCTTGCCAGCGCCACGAGAGCTTTTGATGCTTGTCGTTTTCGGCGCGCTCAAAGCCCATTTTTTTGAAATTGTCCTCCAGCGTGTGATACGCGTCGGTGTCCGCCAAGATCTGCAGGTCGATGACAACGTCCACATCGAGTGTGCCCGCATGCGCGGGAACAACGGGTGGTCGTGCCGGCACCAGATAGCGTGGCGTGAGGCCGCCAACCAGGTAGACCGAGTCCTTCCAGGGCCCCAACCCACGCAGCAGCGTCACAAGGACACGCTCGCAATCGAGTGTGTATTGGTCGCTGTAGCCGTCAAACGTTGCAGGCTTGGCCATCAAAATCCGATCCTCTCTCTGCGTAGGTGCTCTGCCATTTCCTTGGCGCGACCTTCGCCGCGCAGCAGATCAAGGTAGACCTGAATCGGGCTGGCAAGCCAGATGCCGCCAACACACTCACGAAGCAGCAGCTCACCCGGTGATTTCGCTTCGATGATCGCCAGGTTTGCCCCTTCGCTGACGACGCGTGCGCCGAGTTCGCCAATAGCAGCGCTAGCGACAGGGCCGGCCAACAGCCGACAGCGGACCTGGGAAACGCTTGAGAGAAACGGAGCGTAGCGCTGCGCTGCAGCTTCATGGCTGATTGCGTACTCGACATTGTGGGCGGTAAAGACTTGGCCGACGTGCTCAAGCAGGTTGCCCGCCGTCATTGCGGGCACGTAATAACGCTGTAGTGTCGCGGGGCGGATCGACGGGAGCTGCTTCACCCAGGCATCCAACAACGCGGCCGGCTCCTTGAGGTGTCGTTCCTTGCTAGGACCTTGTCCGCGCGAGGCCAACCAGTCGAAGCGCTCCAGTTCCGTCAATATCTGCGAGGCGGTTGCAGGTGACACCTGCGCTCGTTCAGCGAGTTCCTTTCCGCCGAACCACTCCTGATGGTGAACCAGCAGCGTATGCAACACCTGTGCGCTGCGCCCGGAAAACAACGCCCGCACAGACTTGGACAGGGCCTTCGGCGGTGGCCTGTCGATGTAGAGATATGCGCCATGGGCGGATAGAAATAGACTGCCACCGCTGTCGTAATACCCTACCCGCTCAGTCCTGAGCAACTCTTTGCCCCCCGGAGATATGAACTCCGCGACCAACAGCAACATGGGTTTGTCCCCGCCTATGCCTGCCTGCCTCGTGGGACCAAAGTCTTTGAGCTGCCATAAGACCTGACGTACATCCCTAGGATAGGCGGTCTTTTTTGCCACAATCAGCAAAACGAATGACTTGTCTGCGATATGGAGGGTGATCCGAGCGTCATGACGCCTGTCACCGTCCAAGCCGACCGCCTCCCTACAATCTAGCTCAGCGCGCACGTCCGGCAGCGCTCGAAGAGTTTCGAGAAGCTGTTCGATAAGTGATCGTTCGGTCGTACTTGAGGTATGCATCTTGGCTTTGGAAGACCTGCTTTACTGAACAGTGAATATCGCTATTCTATCGAATATTTGCCAAAATTGCATTATTTACTGCACAGTAAATCTGAGATTGAGCATCACGGGGATGCACTCAGGCTTGCGCTGGATGCCGACCTCCCACAAAGGATGCCGATGTTGTTCCACGATGTTCCAAAAATCTCTTGACTCATCAAATTAACGCGGCTAAATTCGTTTGCCACAACACGGAACAACAAGGATGGATCGATGGCTTACACAGCTTCTCTGGCGACGACCCCCGGTCGCCCGGGCTACAACATCAGTTTTCGACACCCCTGCCGGCTCGACTCAAAGGGAAAGCCCGGCCTGAAAATGCGCCGCGGCCTCGGCACCGACGACAAGACCACGGGCGAAGAACTGGTCGCGCAGATGAACGCGCTGCTTAAGGACGAGGCTTGGTGGACCATCGCCCGCTATCAGGACGCCTTGCAGGCCTTCGACAAGCGCATCGTCGACGCCTTCTACGACAGCATCCAGGCTGGCGTGCGTGACTCCTACGAGATCCGCAACGGCGTCATTTCTATGCCTGGCAAGGCGGATGGCTACGCCAAGGCGCTTTTCGTGGGTACCACCGGCGCAGGCAAAACATCGCTGCTGCGCCACCTGATCGGCTCGGACCCCGACCAGGACCGTTTCCCGTCGACCTCGACGGCCAAAACAACGGTGTCCGACATCGAGGTGATCCCCGCCGCAGGCGACTACAGGGCTGTCGTCACATTTTTTTCCGAGACGGTAATCCAGGCCAACATCGAGGACTGTGTTGTCAACGCCTGCTCCGCTGTCTGGGAGCGCCTGCCAGAAGACAAGATCGCTGATCGCTTCCTGCACCACCCAGACCAGCGCTTCCGCCTCAGCTACCTGTTGGGCTCCTGGAAGAAAGACAAACCCGCCGAACAAGCTACCGACGACTGGGATTTCGGCGAGCCCGATCAGGCCGCCGCCGCTGCGGCAACCAGCGATGAGGCTATCTCCACGGCGGATGCCGAAAAACTGCAGGCCAAGCTCGAAGGCTATGTCGCGCGCATCACCGTGCTGGCCAAGGCGAAGGGCGAAGTGGTCGCCAAAGAGCTGTTACCCGATCCCTACTCCGCTTCGGTCGAAGACCGCGAAGCCGCGCTGGAAATCTTCCAAGGCGAGCTGTTCGCGGACGAGGGCTTCCATGAAATCGTCCATGACGTGATAGACGATGCCCTACACCGCTTCGACCTGCTCGACAGTGGCGAACTGACGCATCGCAGCAGCAGCTCGAAGTGGCCGCTCATGTGGGCTTACGAGACTGACGATCGCACGGAGTTCCTGCGCCAGGTGCGCTGGTTTTCGAGCAACTTTGCCCCCTCCTTCGGTAAGCTGCTGACGCCACTGGTCGATGGCATCCGCGTCATCGGGCCGTTGTTCCCGGTTTTTACCGACCACCAGGCCAAGCTCGTGCTACTCGACGGCCAGGGCCTCGGTCACACGCCCGATTCATCTACCAGCGTGACCACGCATATCACCCGGCGCTTTTCTGACGTGGATGCGATCCTTCTTGTCGACAACGCCGAGCAGCCGGTGCAGGCGGCGGCGCAGTCTGTGCTGCGCGCGGTCGCATCGAGCGGCAACTACAGCAAGCTGCTCATCGCCTTCACGCACTTCGACCAGGTTAAGGGACTGAACCTGCCGAGCTATGCCTACAAGCGAACTCACGTCCTGGCGTCGGTTCACAACTACCTGTCGAAGCTGAAGGAGGTCCTAAACGGGCCCATCGTGGCCGCCATGGAACGTACGATCGACGATCAGTGTTTTATGCTCGGTGCGCTCGATGGCCCCCTCAATGGGTTGCCTGCAGGCGTCCGCGCCCAATTGAAAGCCTTGATCGCCTTTGTTGAAAGGTCCGTCGAGCCGCCGCCAATTCCCGACGCGCAGCCCACCTACGACCCCTCAGGCCTGGGCTTCGCCGTGCAGCGCGCGGCCGACAGCTTCCAGAAAGCATGGGCGGCCCGCCTCGGTCTGGTGGTCGGCGCCACGCTGCCGGCGGAACACTGGAGCCGGATCAAGGCGCTCAACCGTCAGATCTCGAATGAATCCAGCGTCGAGTACGACTCCCTGCGGCCTGTCGCCGATCTGGTCGGCCGCATCACCGAAGAGGTGGCCAACTTCCTCGACAACCCGGTCGCTTGGACGCGGCCGCCTGTCGATGACGACGAGGCCCAGCAGGCAATCGCGCCAATTCGACAGGTGGTTTTCAGCGGACTGCACGGACTGGCCCTGCATCGTCTGGTCGATAAGCATCTTGCCGACTGGCGTCGCGGAATGGAGCACAAGGGCAAAGGGTCAGCCGCCCGCCGCGCCGTCGATATTCGGGGCATCTATGAACTGGCGGCGCCCATTCCGGGCACTGTGAATTCGGGCCCTGCCCTGGAGTTCATGCGGGGGGTTCGGGACCTCGTCCGGGCTGCCGTCGAAGAGAACGGCGGCACGATGCGGTCGTAGTTCTGCAACGGGGTTGCCACTTCACCCGTTGGATGCGGTATTGGAAGATGAGCGAACTGGAAGTGTGTGCTGTACGCAGAACGCCTCGTCTTTACGTGGACGACTGTCGCATCCTGAAACGGATAGGACCTATATGGACGAACAACCGCAGCCTCAAACGTGCCGCATCCTCGCTCTGGATGGCGGTGGGGCAAAGGGCTTCTACAGTATCGGCATCCTGAAACAGCTCGAAGCTTTGCTCGGAGGCAAGCCGCTGAGTGAACAGTTCGACTTGATCTTTGGGACCAGCACCGGGGCCATCATCGCGGCACTCCTGGCCCTGGGCAAAACGGTTGATGAGATTCATGCGCTCTACCGCACGCACGTCCCGCAGATCATGGGTTTGCGCTTCAGCGGATCTCGCACCAGAGCCCTTGAAAAGCTCGCTGTTGATGTTTTCGGCGATCAGAAGTTCGAAGCGGTTCAAACAGGTATTGGTGTCGTCGCTTCGCGGTGGCGCGAAGAACGACCAATGATCTTCAAGGCGAGCGTGGCACAGGCGCATGGGATGCATGCCACGTTCCAGCCCGGATTCGGTTGCACCATCGCGGACGCGGTGGTGGCGTCGTGCTCCGCCTATCCCTTCTTCAACCGAAAGATAATCACTACGTCGGATGGCAGTGAGATCGAACTCCTAGACGGCGGCTACTGCGCAAACAACCCCACGCTCTACGCGATAGCCGATGCGGTAATGGCGCTCAAGATGTCCCGCGAACAACTCCGGGTTGTGAGCATTGGCGTGGGCGTCTACCCCGAACCTCCGAGGTACTGGCACAAGTGGTTGATATCGAAGTTCTTTCTCGTTCGACTGTTGCAGAAAACCCTAGACATCAACACTCACTCCATGGAGACACTCGCCAAGCTTCTGTTCAAAGACGTGCCAATGGTGCGCATCAACGACACGTATAGCACCCCGGACATGGCGACTGATCTCATGGAACACGATCCAAAAAAATTGAACGTCCTATACCAGCGCGGCGGTCAGTCGTTCAGCAAACACGAAGACGAACTCAAGAAACTACTGATGTAGGGGAAACAACAGATGGCCATCCCAGAAGACCAGTTGACGCAATGGGCCCAGATCGGAGCGCAAGTTACCTCCAAGGACACTTACGCGACGATCAAGCTAGCGCTGGAAAGCAGCGGGGCTGGATACAAGGAAATGAACTACAAGATTTTTCTGCAGGGGTCATACCGCAACGACACTAACATACTTAAGGAAAGCGATGTCGATGTCGTCATCATGCTCGAATCAGTTTTTTATTACGACATCATTCCGCTTTCCGAGCCGGAGAAGGCCGCATTCTCTGCCGTTCATCCCGCCGCGGCATACACAGCGAAGGCCTTTCGCGCTCATGTGATGGAGGTGTTGATTGAACGCTTCCGCGATGACGCCGTGCCCGGCACCAAGGCCATCGCGATCCAACCGTTTCACAACCGGCGGAAGGCCGACGTGTTGATCGCCGTCCAGCACAAGAAATACCGCCGATTCACGGCAATCGGGAATGACGAGCAAGTGACCGGCATCTGCTTTTTCAAATCAGATGGCACCAAAATCGTGAACTACCCGAAACTGCATCGGGAGAACCTTGCGGCGAAGAACCAGCAAACGAACGAGTGGATGAAGCACATCATCCGCATCTTCAAGAACGCCCGACAAAAAATGTGTGAGCAAGGGGTCTTGGAACGAGGCCAGGCACCTTCGTACTACCTTGAGGGCCTGTTGTACAACGTTCCGGTGGATCGATTCGGAAACACGTATGACGACTCGGTGGTCAAGTGCATCAACTGGCTGCTCCAAGCGGACCGCTCAACCTTTCTGTGCGCCAATCGACAGTACAGATTGCTCGACGACACGCCCGACGTGTCTTGGAATACGAAAGACTGCAACGCCTTCCTGAGCGGCTTCGTTCAACTGTGGAATGGATGGTAAGTCTACGCCGAGAACCACCGGTTTCGATTCTTCGACCGGCATCTCTTTATGCGCTATGGGCAGGATCTACTGTCCACGTTGCTGCGACCATGACGAGGTTGGCTGCTTAAGCCGGTTGGCTGCTCCTATTGCTCCCCGAACCCCAGCTTAGGCGGCGAACTTCGCCCGAGCCAGGGTTGCGCGCGCGCTACTCAGAAAGGCTGTCCTGACGTCGTCCGCGGACAGCGGATTCTTCAGGCCGTCGCTGCCGTTCGGGTAGACGTCGCCGAGCCACACCCCGTCGATGAGCTTGCCGTTGCCGAGATCCGCCCAGTTGGCCTTTTCCGAATCTACCCGATGGAACGGGCGGTCGGGCAACCTGAATACGAACGGCGAGCCGCCCCAGAAAGCCTGCACGCGGCTGTTCGCAACCAGCCGCACGCGCCACACACCGTCGTTGTACCCGAATGGACGGAACACGTCGCAACGCAGATCCGGCGCGACTGCGAGCAGGATGGCGCGCGCGAGATTCGCCTTGACCCAGGCTTTGCAGCGGCGATCGTCGTTTTGGAGTTGCGCGTCGTAGATGTAGAGTGCGCCGCGCCACTGGTCGTCGACGAGCTGGGCCGTCAACAAGCGCCCGTCACGGCTGCGTGCCGGCGAGGCCACTCGCGCACGGTGCGTGTGCGCCGAGTCGATGCGGTACGGCTCGTTGCCGCTTGCGAAAATCTGCTCCGGTAGATCGAAGGTCCGCGTCCGCCGGGTCACATCCTGGCCGACGCCGGAAAGCTCGGCGTCCAGGTCATATGCGAGATCGAGAAACCGTTCAGGTTGGACGGCACGCCGCGCGACCCCGATCGTCAAACGGGCCCCACCGAAGAGGACGTCGACCGCCGCCGCGGTTGCCGGATCGGTCAACTCCGCCAACCGGTCGAT
This sequence comes from Caballeronia sp. SBC1, assembly GCF_011493005.1. NCBI lineage: Bacteria > Pseudomonadati > Pseudomonadota > Betaproteobacteria > Burkholderiales > Burkholderiaceae > Caballeronia > Caballeronia sp. SBC1. Next base: position 182,026 of record NZ_CP049160.1, on the reverse strand, counting down.
GCATGCCTGGCGATCAAAGCTCAATGGATCGAGCGGCTGCTGTTCGTGGCGGTTTCGTAGGGCGGCATACGTACGCGTGTCGTAGCCGGCTGAGACCGCTTCGATCAAGTGCCCGTGACGGATCGGAAAAAGGTCGGCGATGGACTGGCTGAACGCGCAAAGTTGCGTGTCCACGATGGACTTCAGATTGGAGGACTTCATGTCCGCTCCCCAAGTTACTGGTCTGGTTCGCCGATTACGCACAGACCACCCTTGGGAGGGAAGCTTGGCGAGAGATTTCGCCGCACGAGGCAGCGTCTGATTCGAGCCGGCGACAGCTCCGGAACAGCACCGTGGCGACCCTGACGGGTGGCCAGCCCGTAGAGTAGACGGACCGTTGCTGGGTTGTCAACCACGCGCCCGCGCACTGCGCCCTCCTCGCACGCTCGCGTCGAGCCATCGATGGAGACGTGGCGACGCCAACCGCTTCGGCCGCGCCTCCCCTGCCCCCTCGCCACCGCCTGCGTTTTTTGCCGGCGAAAGCATGGCGTTTTCGGCCTGGCATAAAAATCGCGCCATCTGATAACTGGAGTTATCAGGCCTGAAAGCGGTAGTTCTAAAGCCGGCTAGCGACTCAAACCGGCGTTCAGAGCAGGCTTGTGACGCGGCAAGTTTTGAACACGGTTACTGCACATCTTACTATTTCCTAACAACGCACCAGCCTGCGAGAGGTCAGCCCGCAACCGACGCAAGGCGAGAAGCACGCGAATGTCCCCAGACGCAGACCACGCATTCTCAGCCGGGTGCAACATCCACCGCGAGCATGCGCGGCGAGCAGGTACGCGAACCGCGGTTCACGTGTCCCGAGTTTGTTCGCCAAGCGCGTTGACTAGGAGGCCTCATCGGGCCCGAAAACTAGTTACGGCGAGGAAAAATCAAAGCTTTTTCGTGCGCGACGATTTGCGCACCGGCGAATTGCTTGTGCGCACGCCGGCGGTCTGCTTTGTCTTCGGCACCTTCTGCTTTGCGGTGGCATTCGTCAGTGATAGCGCCAGCTGGTCTCGCTGCTCACGCGCCTGCGCCGCTTCATCGATATAACGCGCGTTCGCGGTGCGCAGCGCATCCAGATTACCCTCCAGCACACCGACCTGCTGACGCAGATCACCGAGTTGCCCATGCAGCTTCTGCACCTCCTGTTGATGCCGGCCCACGCCCTGCTCCGCTTTACGGCTAGCCGCGTCCAGTTCCTTTCGCAACCGTGCGGCCGCTTGCCGCTCGTGGTCGATTTCCAGCAGCGCTCGGGTTTCGGCGGCTTTGAGCCGCTCTTGCGCCAGCGTGCCGTCGGCACGTAGCTTGTCCAGTTCAGAAGCGAAGTCATGTCGGGCGGTTTCCAGTGCCCACTGCAACTGCTGCTCGCCCTGTTGCGCAAGGCCCAGCTGGTCCTGCAACGCGGATGCAGCGGCGGCAGAGATGGCCAGCGCCTGGTCCAGTTCCGTGGCGCGGGTCTGCGCTCCGTCCAGCGCGGCCGCACTGCCCGTCAGTTCCTGCCGCAACTGGTCGCGTTCGGCCTCAGCCTGAGTCTGCCGGGCCTGCGCGTCCGCGACGGATCGTTGCGCCTCGAGCTGCGCGGCGGCCAGTTGGTCCTGCGCCATATCGATCGCCCGCGTCCAGAGCGCGGCCGCGAGTTCGCCGGTCGCGGACTGCAGTTCCGCCGGCAGGTCGGGATGCTCGATGCGCACCCGGGACTTTTCACGAAGAGTGGCCCAAAAGCGCGTCAGCGCCTCGGCGGGCGCGTTCATGCTGCCCTTCTTCACCAGTTGATAGAGCCGGTTGGCCGTGGGCGTGATGCCGTGCCTAAAAAACAGCAGCACGCAGACCTCGCGATACAGCTCCTGCGTGCGCGGAAACTGCGTCCGCAATTGGTCGATTTCCGCGTGCAGTTGCGCTTCCGGGACGAGTGAGGCATCCATGGCGGGCGATTCCGGAGAATAAATATGTTGATAATATAACGTATAACGTCAATTATCTTGATACAAAGAAGTTAATTTAGACATTATGACTATAATGTCAACTAAAATGACTGATTGTGTGCATGGACTACGCCTTCGTCAATATGTCGTCTCTTGAGCCCCTTCGCATGTCCGACTGCTCTCTCGTGCCGCTTGAGCAGTTGTCTCTACCGATCGAGCTGGATGGTGGCCTTGGCTCCAACCGCGCGCTCGGTGCTCGTAGACCAAAATAATACTGTCACTGATTCCGAATTAAAAACGTCAATCCGCGTAAGTGGCGCCAAAATACCGTTCAAAATCATTGATTTACGTGTAACGCATTAAAAGTGTCAATCGCTGCAAGTGGTGACGGTATCAACCGACGGCAAATGCGCGATGCTGCCGGGTACTAGCCACCGCGATCCACATTAGAAAACAGCCAGAAGCGCCGTGGATACAGCGGAATCACCCTCGCCGGCGATCCATGTACCGACGCGTAAACGCCTTGCAGTGTCCTGGCTTCATCGGTCGCGCTCGGGAAGGCGTCCAGTAAACATTCGGGTACGATGCAAGACAGTTGGCGCAGCGATATTGCGCCTCAAGAAGTTGGACGTTAATTCGATACGGTATCTCGTGGCCGCAGCGGCGACATGCCGACTCCACAGCACAGTGATGTGCGGGGCAAACATTCAGACTCTCGAACTGATGGAGGATGCTTTGGTAGCCATAACCAAGACACAGTCGACAGTAGCGGAACGACGTGCTCCATCGCGGTCGAACCTCATCCTGTATCAATGCCGTTCGCAGAGACCTCCTGGATACCTGCAGGTTCGCACGCAGCCGATCAATATCGATGACACCCAGACGCGGCACGAGCCCTTCATAGGGGTCGACGTCCGGGCCCAACAGCCGCGCTACGACGTTTCCCGATAGCGCATTGGCTTTCTCGAATTTCCACAGGATCGAAATCAGCGACTCATACGGGTAAAGCCACTTCCTGTCGAACAGATATCCCAGCGATGGCGTCAAACTGCCTTCTTCCAGCGTCAGGATAGGAAATCGGGGTTCCGTCAGGGTCATTGCTCTACGCCGCTGAAGCGAGCACGCGTCCGGTAGCATGGCGTGACTGGACATAACCGCAGTGCCTGACCGCGTGCTGCCACAGCACGGTTTCTGGACCGTACCCCCGAGCATCTCTAAGTTCGCTATCCTTAAGCACAATCTCGACAGCGCGTGCGAATGATTCCATCGGATCAGATTCGTACTAACAGTTAGTTGCGCGTGAGTGAGTGAATGCGCAGGATAATTTTCGACTAACAATTTTCGCGCACTTTTGAACCCTGCTCACGACGACCTTTACTCGTTCTTCCGCCCGAACGGAGCAGTCAGCACCTTGCCCTCGACGATGCCTTTGAGTACCCGGATTTCCGTTCTCAGCGCTTCATTGACCGATGCCAGGTCAACAATTTCCTTAGTTTGATCGGCGATAACCTTGTAGAGCCGGGTGGTGTCAGCGGCGGCGTCAATTTCAAGTAAAACGGACGGTTTGAAACTCACCATGGCGAGATGATCAAGTGGTGGGTTCAGGATCACTCTGGTCTTTCATGCGATAGCTTTTGCCTTCGATGACGACGGTCTCGGCATGATGGAGGACGCGATCGAGCAACGCGGAGGTCAGCGTGCTGTCGTGGTTGAAGATCTCGGCCCAGTGCTTAAACGCTCGATTTGAACTGAGGATTGTTGCGCCATGCTCGTACCGCTGACTGATGATCTGGAACAGCGCGTCGGCACCCTGTTTATCGATGGGTAAATATCCCAGCTCATCGACGATGAGCACGCGCGGTTTGACGTAGCGGCGCAGTTCACGCTTGAGCCCGCCATGCGCGTATGCGGCGTTCACCGAGTTGATGATATCGACCGCGGTGGCGAAGAGTACAGAGTAGCCGCGCAGACAGGCGGTATGTCCGAGCGCGATACTCAAATGGCTCTTGCCGAGCCCGACGCCACCGAGGAAGATCACGTTGGCTCGCTCTTCGATGAAGTTCAGGCGAAACAGATTCTGGATCTGCAGCCGATTGATCTTGCTGGGCCAATTCCATTCGAATTGATCGAGCGTCTTGAGCACCGGGAAACGGGCGAGCGCGACCCGCCGAGCAATACTGCGATCCTCGCGTTGATGCGCTTCACCTTCGATCAGGTTCGCTAAATAGTCGACATGCGACCAGTGCTGCGCCGCCGCCTCGGTGGCCAACGCCTCGTAATGTTGCAGCACGTAGCCCAGATGTAGTCCCGTGAGCTGCGTGCGCAACGGATCGATGGCGAGTTCGCTCGGGTGCGCGATTGTGGTGTTACGTTGAGCTTTCGTCGTCATGGGGCTGCTCCGGTCCGTAGCGTGAGAGATCCGGTTGCGCGAGTTCGATGTCCAGCAAATCCTGATGGCGGATCAGGTGCAGCGCGCCGGGTTCAGGCAAATCGCGTGCTTTCATCTCGAGGATGTTGGCGATGTACTCGCAACTGAAGGCGTGGAACGAGAGCCCATCCTGCAAGGCGCGCGCGAGGGCCTCGATGCCGTAGATCTCGCTCAGCGCGACGATCTTGCGCATGTGCTGCCGCGCATTGGCACGCCGTTGCTCGAGCCCTTCGTAATAGGCCTGAGCGTGAGGGCCCAGACTCAGGAAGCGCAGCATCAACCGCTGTTCGCGAGCATTGCGGCGTTGTGCGAGGAGTGCCTTCGGATGCTCGGGGTCCTCGATGTCCTGGCGGCGATCGTAGCTGCGGGCATGTCGGGCGATCAGCAAGTTGTCGTGGTAAATGCAGACCCGCTCGGGATAGGCTTTGAGCGTCACGCGCTCGCTTGCGTACTGTGCCGGCACGGAATAATGGTTGGTGTCCAACGCCACGCGAAACTGCTTGGACGCACGTACCGTCACGATGCGTGCAACGTCGTAGGGTAATGGATTGAGCGGTTTCAGATGGGCTTGTTCGGCGGCGAACAGATCGGCGGGTCGCTGATGCGTCTCACCGTGTATGCGCACATTGGCGATGGTGTCGAGCCAGAGTCGGGCCGCAGGGTTGATCGCGCTGAACTCGGATAGCTCGAGCCCGTTGAGGAGATTTTTTTTGACGTAACCAACACCGTTTTCCACCCGGCCTTTCTCGTTGCCCTTGCCGACGTTGCAGGCAACGATGTCGAAACCCCAGTGCCGCGCCGCATCGAGGTAGCGCGGATTGAACACTGGCGCCTCGCCCGCCAGGCGTTGCAGCACGGCGGACTTCAGATTGTCCACCATCACCTTCCTCGGGCAACCATGGATGGCTGCGAACGCGTGCTCATGGCACGCAAGGAAGTGCTCCATCGTCTGCGACACGGTGAATTCCACATACATCAGGCGGCTGTAGCACAACACCATGACGAAGAACGACAGTCGCCGCCGAGTCGAGCCGACGCCAATCGAGCCGTATTCGCCCCAGTCGATTTGCGCGCACTCGCCGGGGGCGAAGGCGAGCTTGAGGAACGCCTGGCGCCGCGGCGGACGAACCTTGTGCACATAGTCGCGCACGATCGTGTAGCCACCGTCAAAGCCAACTTCGCGCAAGCGCTGGAAGATCTGCTGCGCGCTGTACGGATGCCCGTCAAGCCAACGCACCACCTGCGCCTTGAACGGATCAAGTCGGCTGGCGCGTGGGGGCGATTGGCGGGGCCGGTACTGACCGGCCTTGAGCCATTTCGTCACGGTTTGCGGATGCAGCCCGAGCGCGCGCGCCGTTTGCGTAATCGTCAGGTGCTGCCGATCATGGCAATCGCGGATCTTGCAGTACGCCTCATAGTCAAGCATGGCGCTTGCCCAGCGCCGCGTGCAGCCGCTCGAGCTGCGTGGCCACATCCGGGTGGCCACGCGGGGACGCTGCCGACTCAGGAGGCGGCGCATCCAGCGCCAGCACCTGATACAGCGGCCTTTGCCAGGCGATCAAGCCAATACGGATCAGATCGTTGCGGGCCATCTCCAGACGCGCCGGCGCCATCGACAGGCGATGCACCAGCGACGTGTCCGCGTAATAGCTCAGGCCCTGGGCATCGGCGACAGTGACCAGAAACAGGTACAGCGCGGCGGCACACGCGTCACAGCGCTCGATATACCGCTCGCGCACCAGCCGGTGATCGACCCAGCTGAAGTGCGCCGGAATCTGCCGCATCCGCTCAGGGCAGATGACTCGCTTGATCGGCATGCTCGCGCCCCCCGCTCAAGATGTCCTTTCCCAGTTGTAGCAGTCGCCGGGTGCTGCGCGCGATGTCCTCTTGTAACGCACTGTCGGTTAAATGGGCGATCAGCCCAATCAGCACGGCCGGTTGCGCCGATAAGGCCTCTTGTAACGCCTCGCCCACTAAGAATGCGGATTCCTCTTTTATTTCAATGGCTTGCGTGCGGCAGTCATCTTGTAACGCACCGGCCGCTGGTGAGCCTGGATGCCGCCAGTACCCCGGATGCTCGCCACGCCAGCGCTGTACTCGCACGACGTTCTCCGCGCCGCGGAAGTAGTCCTGGTTCTCAGGTAGGGAAAGCCACCGGCGTTGACTGGCCGCCTTGCTCGCCTGACGGCACGCGGCTTGGCAGCAATACCGCTGGTGCCGCACATTGCGCGGATCCGGCCGGAACAACGTCCCGCAACCCAGGCACTTACGCTGTCTTTGGCGTGTCATGGACCGGCCCCTCCCTGGGGCCAGATCATGCGCCGCTGCGCGAGCTAAGCCCACGCAGCGCGCGCGAAGAACAGGCAGGGTCATCAGCACAGCCAAGGAAAAGACCGACGAAGAAGCGACGAAGAACCGAAGAAAAGCCAGGTTCTAGAGAGATGAATTTGGGCAAGAAAATGCAGGAAGAAAAAACACTTTCACGCCGTCAATTTTTGACGACTTTCAGAACGCCGATGACAGGTGGTAGTCGCACGTTGTAACTGCAATTCCTGGTGCTTGTTGTCGCGCTGTGCCCGTGTCGATTTATTGATCAGGACGCGGACCTGTTCGGCGAAGTCAGGATAGGTGTTATGGATCAGGGCTGGGGTCACTTTGGCTTCTTTGGCGACCGCCGAAATCGACACTTTCTTGCTGGCGCGTTGCAGACGGCTCAAGGCCAGTTGCAACTCGGTCAGCGTTCGCTCGCGATCATGCCGGCGGGGCGGTTTGACCGCATCGGGCGCGGCTGCGGCGCTAGGCGTTCGCTTCGCTGCCATTCGGCTCTTCCCCCGGTAGTCCAACGCCCAAGTCGTTGAGCACCCGTGCCGCTTCTTCAAGATCTCGCTGGACCCGCTTAACGTCGCCAGGGCCGAACTTCTTGGCCTCTTCGAGCAGTTCCCTTTGGTGCCGGTAGGTCTCCTGCCAGAAGGGCTTGAAATGGCCATCAATGATTCCGTTGCGGCAAGTTCCGCAACGCCCCTTCTCGTAGATGCCGGAGCCGCCGCAGCCTGCATCCTGGGCCAGGCACCACGCATGACTCGTGCTGCGAATGGTGATACGGTCGGATGTTTCCTCGATCATCGCCTTCCGGTCCGGAAAGTCTTGCGCGCGCAAGGCCATGATTTTCTTGCCAGCCCCTCCGGCCAACAGTTCCTCGCCCTCCAACCATCCGGCGATGGTCCGAATCTTGTGCTGCCGCGTTTCCTCCAGAATTTCGTCGTAGAGGGCGGCGTCCTGGCGTGGGTTGGCAGCGTATAGCTGGGTCATGTTGATTGATGAGTGCTTGAACTGCTCCTTGAGGAACAATAGGCCACCTAGCCGATGCCGCGCGAAGGAATAGGCATATAGCCGCCGCATCTGGTGCGGCGCCAGAGCCCAGTTCATCCCAGCGTCGTCAGCAAACTTTCGAAGCGCATCGCCCCACCCGGTGCCGGACACCGGCACGATGCCGCGACAACTCTTTCCAAGAAACAGCTTGCCGAGATTGGCGCGGGCGACGGCGATCTGTTGCAGGCGCCGGTGCGTCCTTTGCCCTTGATTCGCTTCCCACTCCTGCAACCGTTCGGCCAGCCTTATTCGATGCGGTTCGGACCAGCGTTCGAGCACGCGCAGGATTTCGTGGCCCATGCTCGGCATCAGAAATTCGACGGCACCTTTCTTCGTCTTGTGTTCGAACGACTTGATCCAGTGAAAGGTATAGCCATTCCTGATCTCGGTGCGCCCGGCACCAACTTCGATGCCAGATAGTTCAGAGCTTCGCATACCGGTCAGCACCCCGAGAAGGTAGAAGCAGGCATTGCGGATCGCGGCGACCTCCGCATCTCGCCACGCCGAGCGTCTGCCCGCATCCCGCTCGTCCAAAATGCCGTCGGCGTTCTTGAGGATTTTTTCTGCATGAATGAAGAGGGCTTGTGCCACCGCTATGGGAATCAAGGGCGTCTTGCTGTCCTTTTCGCCGTCCTTCCTTGACTGCCCGACGCGTCCTGCCATCTCGCCGGCGGACGAATTGGGCCATGGATGGAAACGCAACCCATCGGGATGCTGGTCGCGGAACGCGTAGAGCCTTTCCAGGGCGCAGAATTTATTGGCTAGCGTACCCCTCACATGGCCACCATCCTTCTGGGTTTGAACGTAGTTGGTGATGTGTATTGGATGGACGTCAGCGAACGAGGCGACACCCACTGTTTCCAAATATCGGAGAAACGCGGCGAGATGATCCAGGAAATGCTGCAGCCGCGCCACGCCGGGCGGAGTACTGCCATCGGTTCCCACCCGCCAGTATCGAAACACGATCGCCTTGCTCACCTCGCGGAACGGTTCAGGGATGCGCGACCAGTTCAGGCGCTTGTTGCTGTCGTGAGTATTCGGTGTACTCACGAAGGGCCACATTTCCCATACCAAATCGCCGTAGCGCGAAAGCACCCGCTCTTGTCCGCTATCGATGACGGCCGAAATGACGACATTGCGACGGGTCGTCTCATCGAGCCCGGCGACACTTAGGGGCTGCTCAATCAACAGCCCGTAGGCGTTGGTCAGCGCCCGCACGGCTGCGCGCTGGAGATACGGTCTGGGGACTGCGCGCCTGCTGGCTTTAGTCATGTTCGAGGTCCGTCAAATTCGGGTCGATCACATACGATTTCCAGAAGATATGTGGATCGACGCGGGCGCGCTCTTTGGCAGCTTGCACCAACGCCGTATCAAAATTGTCCACAGTGAAGGCGTCGATCAGGCGCATCGTGTGATGAAATTGCGTGAGCCAGTCGCTGCTTCGGGCGTGATCTTTCTCCCGTTCGAGAAACCAGTAGAAACTGAAGAGCCGATGCAGGTCGTCCGGTGCACCGACGATGGCATAGCTGCGGCAGGAGAAGCAGGCAAAGAAGTCGTCACAGGGAGTGCCGTCGCACGGGGCTTTGTCGCCGTAATAAGGGTCCTTGCACCCACCAACGCGTGTCGTGGTGATTGATGCGATGGGGATCTCCTTGCCACTATCATCGCCGTGCTCGCCGTTGCGGTAGATGTCCGGCAGCGCCTCCCCGACGAAGGTTGCATCCTCGCGCATCGAGCGCGTGCAGGCGAGGTAATGATTGTCCGCAACCTGTGGTGTGTGGCCCATCAGCGCAGCAGTGACGATGAGGTCTCCGCCACTGAGTTGCCAGAGGCGGTCTTCCATGGTTTTGCGTAGACGCGATGGATTGATCTGTAGGGGCGCGCCATCGTCCGCCTTGAGTTGATGTCGATCGATCAAGGCCTGGATGCCGAGACAAAGCGCACAACCGCTCAATCTGGTGAGCTGGCGCGATTTGTCGCTAAACCCTTCTCCGATATACAGCCAGCCGAAATCTTTGAGGTCGTCGCGCGCAGCATCGGCGAGAGGCTGGGTCATCGCCAACACCTTCCGCACGAGGGCGACGCCGTCCATGGCGACCGCCAGGGGGCGGTCCTCCTCCTTGGAGAAGCGAAGGCTCTTGAGCTGGGTTGCATTCCCGCGCCGCTTGAAGGTTTCCAGCAACATCATGTTGGGCATAAAAGGATGTGGTTTTAGGCAATTCCGCTTCATTTCCAGGAGCGGGGTGGTGTTGGCGCCGGTACGGACAGCTATTGCCAGCAGGTACACAACCAGCGCCGCCGAGGTCGTGCCGCCGAACTGTTGTTTGTGAATGGCAATGATGTCGTCGCGCAGTGCCATGGCCATCCGGGTGCGCTCACCGGTCGACAGTGGTGTCGCTCCCTTCTGTCGCGCATTGCTGTGCGGGAATGGATTGGCCGGGAACAGCTCCGTGCGGCGTGACACCACGTCGCGATGCTGGAGACCGACGAGCACAGCTTTAGTCCTGGTAAAAAAGCTTTTCTGCGTGGTGTAGGCCCAGTCCGCGTGGTCCCCAAGCCATGCGATGTATGCAGCGATATGCTTTCGCTCCAACGTCCCCGGCTGACATGGCACCGCCGTGGTGATCAAGAAGTCGAAGAAATGGACCAGGCCAAGGGACCAATAGCCACGCACCGTTGCCGGGGTGGCGCCGCCGCCCGCGAGGAATGCCCGCAACTGCGTGGTGCACGCCCACACCCAGGCGTCGATGCCGCGGCCAAGGTAGACAGACAGGTCGAGTGTGCGTTGTGACGTGGCATTGTCTTTGGCTGGCAGCGAGACGGTGGCGCCGCCGTTCTCCACGCTAATGGGATTGATCGATACCACGAGAGAATCTGCTGCGTGGCCTTTGCGGCTTGTTTTCACGGCCGCCCTCCTGCAAACAGCTGATCAATCTCGTCCTCATGGGCCAGCACAAGGTGGCCTTCTAGCGAGTTAATGAGATGTAGGTAGGTAGCCGTGGTAGTGACATCGGAATGACCCATCCGGTCGCGCACGTACAAGAGCGGCTCTCCTTCGAAGGTCGTGCTCTTGCGCAGGCTCCAAAGCAAAAACGTGGCATAGGTGTGTCGCAACATGTGTGCAGTCACATGGAATCCCACTCGCTTGGAAAGCACCGCGAAGATGGCGGTCAACGCTGCTTTGGTGTAAGGCGCGCCGTGCTCGGTGAGAAACAGGGTGGGAAATTTCCCGCCATTGCGATGATTCCTCTCGCGCATCTGGCGGTGGCGAACACTGTAGGTGTCCAATTCCTCCATCAGTTCATAGGGCATATCGATGCTGCGAGGTTTGCTGTTCTTGATTTCCATGTCGCGCGGATCAAGACTCAGCCGAATTTTTTGGTTCGAGCGGAGATCTTTCCGGCGGCTGGGATCGAATACGTACCCCGGCTTCTCCGGCCAGGTCCGACATTCAATCTGGCGCAAGCCCGTACGAAGCATCAGCGAGAACATGAGCCGATGAGTAAGGTTCGGCAGGGCCTCATAGCAAACCTTGACCTGTTCCTTGGTCAGGATTTTGATGGACTGCACTTGCTGTTTCAGGAGGATGCTGGGCGACTTCACCTTGCCGCTTGTGGCATCGACGTGCGCCAGGAAACCCGGCTGCCGACATGTCTGGATCGAGACTAGCTCAAAGGGCAGTCCGTCAATGAGCCCCTTCTCCAACGCCCATTGATAAAAACGGACAACGACACGCAGCCGATTGTTGATGGTCGTGTTCGCCAGCCCGACCGTGCCCTTCGACCAGTCGCGATACGCTTCAAGTGCACTCGGCATGCCGGGCGAGCCGGGTTGCTGCCAGTCCAGGCCGTTAGCAAAAACAAAGGCAAAGAAGTCGTACAGCGCCCAACCATACGATTCCCACGACTTCGGGCTGCTCACTCGGCCATTCGATGCGATCAAGTCCCAGAGAAATGACTGCGCGGGTTCGATCGGGTGGCCGCCCGTATTGAGCAGCAGCGGAAAACCCTTCCAGATCCGCCCTGCGACGACTAATTTCTCATTTGCCAGAACGTATCTCAAAGCACTTGCCTAAGCTTTGTGATTGCCTGCCTGAAGTCTAGGGCCAGTAAATGCATGGCAAGATCGATACCGCCGCCGCCACCTCGCTGGAGTCGTGTATCGAACCATTTCGGGCCGGTGGTTAGGAGTTCAAATTCGCGGTCGCCAACGCGTAGATGCCAGCGGTGCGTGTGACTGTCATGTATCGGAATGAAGCTTGCATCGGCTTTGACGCGATCGACCAGAAGGGGGAGCAGCACCTCGCAGTCCACTGACCGATATTTTTCCAGTTCAACAGCGTCGGCTCGCCCTCGCGCCGCTACCATTCTTTGCCTCCATCTTCCCGAAAACCCCACCCCGCTACTCGTCTGTAAAACAGACTTTGCTACTCAACGGCAAAACCGCGGTCCCTTGGACGTAAGCATAGTTCAAACAAAGCATTGGTCACTAACATAATTAACTATCCTGATCATCGGGATCTCCAGTTGACCTGGGAGACTGGCCTTATGGTGAGCCGCCTCGAAAGCTTCCCATAGTTTACCGGCGTCATTGACCAGCCTGTAACCGGCATCAAACGCCTGAGGGACATAGAAGCGCGTGAAGCTCCAGTGACTTCTCTCCGGATATGCGGTCTGATCGTAGCCATTGAGACACGTCGCTACATCCTGAGCGTTGCGAATGCCGTAGAACGCGAGATCCTCGACCATCAGACGCGCGACGATCTGGGTCTTGCCCGCGACCTGCAGCGCAGTCTTCTGCGCGAGCAACTCCTGCTGACCGACGAGGAATGTGAAGAGCTTGATCTGCTGCCTGTCGAGTGTGTCATGTACGTCGCGCAGCCATTCATACTCGTTGTCGTCATATCGTTGAGCCTCATCGCAAAACAATAGAACTACCCCACTACCCGCCCTGGCGGCTGCCTCCCGAATTCTCAACGCCAGCCGCATCCGCTTGGAGGTGTTGGAACCCGCGTTAGGATCGGGGTCTCCAACTGCCTCCAGCAGGTTTGCGAAGAACGGCCCTTCCGCATGTCGAGGCTTGTGCTCGCACTGCGCGTGGTAGCTCGTCATCCTGGGATAGTTGCGTGCAATGAGCAGCCGCACGTATTCAATCGCCCGAGTCTTGCCAATGCGCGACGGCCCGTAGATGAGCGCACCCATGACCCGGTAGCGCAGACATCGCGCGACCAGTTCGTAAAACTCCTCGATTGCTGGGGTGGCAATCCTGTAGTTTCCCGTCATCAACGGATGCAGTGACGGATCGACCGGACGCGGTATCTCGAGCGACATGATGCCTCCCATGTGGAACAAGGTTAATAGACCTGGCCCGTGCCGATCGTAAGCTTGCGCGGACGGACCGGCGTGCTCAATACAGGCGGTGGGCCTTGATCAGAAACGCCGTTAGGCTTAGATTCCGTATCGCGTTTCGCTGCAGATAAAGCGGCTTTCAGCGGTCCGACGGGCGTCCGAACAGTAGGCGCGGCGGACAGGATGCGCACGGCCTGCGACAAATCCGATGCGACCTTACGTTTCTTCTTTGCCTGCGCCAGCTTGACGTTCAAATAGTCTTCAATGGGATTTGCGGACGCGGACGCCAACGACCCCCGATTGGCTTTCTCTTTGAGGATCTTCCGGCGTAGCGTCAGGGTGTGCGGCATGACACGCCATGCTCCCTGCGCGTCGAGGACGCCGAGTTCAGATCCGTCGGCTAGAAACGCGCGAACACTCCTCATATCGTCCGCATTCATATAGACAAGCAGGCGCTGCCCGATGAGATGTGTACTGCATGCAAGTACATTGCTTGTATACCGAGCGCCGTGCAGGTTGATATGAGGCCTGACACCCTTGTCGAGATAGGCACGTACCCGGCACCGCACCGCCGACTGCATCAGACAGAGCGTGCGTCGATGATGTTCGGGAAGCCAGTTGAGCAACTGCTGCCTGCCGCGTACGAAATACTCGATTGCTTCCAGCGGTGTGACGTTGTTCAGTCCGGCGTGCGGTGTGCCGTGGTAGCTTCCGATCGCGTACTCGACCAGTTCTTCGAGTTCGTCCAGCGACACAAAAAGGCGCAGATTCCCCTTCGGATCTGCCAGCGCACGACGCAAATCACGTGGATGCGAGCCGGTGTATCCGGGTAGTCGGGAAGACAACCTGCTGGCGATGGTGCCAAAAAACCGCTCAATATAGGGCCGTTCGTCCGGACTGTACTTCGGCCCCGCATCGACACAGCAACCGACAAATTCGCACATGGCCGCTAGCGACTCGTTTGCGAGGTTAGCCTTCGCGTTGTCGAGCTTCATCCACTCCCATGTAACGTACCCGAGCTCGGGCAAACGCTGCGAGGGAAATCCGTCGCGAGCGTCAAAGGCCAGACCTGCAATTGTGAAGGATCGCGTGCGGTGCGGCTCTAAAGCGTTCTCGATCGTCTTGATCACATCGTATCGGCTGTACTCTCGTCCAAGCGAGATGTGATAACCCAGAACCGCTCTTGTACAGACGTCAATGATCGCCAGTAGCCAGACACGCTCGATCTCAAACTCGTGCTCAAAACCGAGCTGGTCACGCACCACGATCTTCAGTCGGATGTCCAGACGATGGCCGTCGAATTCCACGACCTGATAGGGACGCTTCGCGCTCGGGACGCTGGCCCCGTTGTCGTGATACGGCAACCCCTTCAGATGCGATGCTCCCGCAGCTCGTGCGCCTGCGGCAAATGTGCGCAACATCTCCGCCTTCAAACGTGCTCCAAGCGATCGGATTGCCCGCCCATGAGTATTGAATGGGTAATCTGCGACCGTCAGGCCAGCAGCACGACATTCCTGCAGAAAAGCGACGTGGAGTGGCTGCAAGCCGTGCAGTCGGGTGTGCAGTCGCCCGTCGGTGTGAACCTGCCCGAGTGATACGCGGCGCCGCTTGACCTGCTGGCGCAGCCACGTTGCGAGCATGGGGTATCGCTCGAGAAGCTGCGAGAATGCCTCTGCGGCCCCGCGGCTGCCTCGCTCCCCTTGCACGACGACGCCCGTCAGCCGAGCGTACGATGCAACCCCTGAGTGGGGCTGCAAAGCGCGGAACCCAAAAACGCAACCGTCGGAGTGCAGCGACAAGCCACGCTCGAGCCAGCGATACAGCTGCCGGCGATTCACGCCGGTCGCTTTCTCGATCGCGTGTACTGGCTCGCCTTGCACGAAAAGCTCAAGTGCATGCATTCGTTGCCTCATGACCTTGCGCGCTTCGTTATCCAGATCGGTCCATGCAATACCCGGCCACGTTGCGAGATCGATTGCCTGCAGTTCAGGCTTGCGGCGATTCATAACCGGCTCTCTTCGGCGACAAACAGGGTCGTTGGCGACAAGGCGTTCACTCGTAGCTCGGGAGCAGTTAGGCGGCCCGCGTACAAGAGCTTAAAGACTGCAGCGCGCGCGAGAATCGGATCGCCGCCAGAAAACTCACGCTCAATAACAGACAGTGCCTTGGGGTTGGCTACGAAATTCAACACTGCATCCAGAAGGGACTGTTCCAGAAGGCCCCGCGTTACCACGAGGCATGGCAGCATGCGCTTCCAGTTGTCGATCCACATACGGGATGCTGCAAGTTCGGCCGGGCTGATGATCCTGACATCGATGGCACCATCACCCTCGAACGTGAGGTCGTGCGACATAGCGTCAGCGGTCGCCGACCCCGGCAGCAGTACGAGCTCCTTTCGATCGGAATAGGACACCAAGAAGTCAGCTAGCAATCGCTTCTCTTGGATCTGTACATAGCCGGGTCGCTCGCAGAATAATCGGGCCGCCGCGTCCACCTCGATCATGATCCATTGGTCGAAAGTGCAACGCTGGTACAAGGTCAGCCGTCGGTTGAGCTTCAGACTGAACGCCTCCAGCCGATGTGCTCCGCGCGGCCTGGTGAGCGCCACCGGCTTCGCAGGATGCGGAAAATCTTCCATGAGATCAAAGCCTTAGCCGCGGGATTCGAAGTCTAGAACACCAGTTGACAAATTTAATGCGGATTAATGCGAATATTCCCCCCGGCTGGAGATACATAGTTGGGGCGGATATAGGCGAATTGACTAGAAAACACCTCTCGAAAATGGCTGTTTTTACCTTGCGTTTTATAAAGCTATATCCTATTTATACATTCTATGTTTCGGTCGTTACGCTAAGTATCCGGAAATGACGGTGTCGAGTAGCTGGCTTTCTTTGAAAGCCGAGTAGCTTGGGCGGAGGTGGCGAAGTGCCGAGAGTTGATGAAACTGAGTTACGCCGCTGGCGAGAGCTGCCCGCCAATCTGTTGATACCTTTGCTGACCATTCATTCTAAATGCGATGCTACATTTGTGCCCATCAAGGGAAAAGGCACGGAGCGCTGGCAGGCCAATGTCTGTGGCCGAGATTATGAACTGATTACCGACGGACCAAAGTTTTACGACACCCGTGCCAACCGCGGCGGTGGGGGCGCGGTGGATTTGGTAATGTACCTGCACCGTCTCGATTTCCGCAGCGCCATCGCGCTGCTACGACGGTTGAACGCGTAGCGGTACCGCTCCCATGTTCGTGACCGTCAAAGCGAAGGTCTACACGGATTCCAGCGGCGCTTATAGGGAGCTTCCGGTCCTGCTGACGCCTGCGGGACCTCTGGAGCCACTGCTTGACTATCTGCTCGCCCGCAGCCATGACCGAAGCCTCGAATGGATGAAGAAGGTCGTGCGGTCGGTACGAATGTTCCTTGAGTATCTGCTAAGCAACCCCGCAGAGACCGACCCCCATCGCCTATTCCTCAACTTCGCGCAGCGGCTCTATACGGGTACCTTTGAACTTGAAAGCCACCTGGACCCGAGCTGGCTATGCTGGGCGCCGCGTTCGCCCCACGACGCGCAACATATTGTGGCGCAGCTCACCGACTTCTTTTGCTGGCTTAGCGACATACGGCCATCTGCCGCCGCGGTAATTCCTCGATACGCCGGCGGTGCCTACGACCGCATGCTCGACGAGGTGGCCTACCAATATCGGCGCAACCATGCGTTTCTGGGGCACACGTGGGCAGTCAACGCCACCCCCGAATACACTGGACATCGGGCGCGATACAGACGCCTGCCAAGAGTCGAAATGGATGAGCCACCAGCGTTCCCTGAGGAGCGCTTCGCGGAACTGCTGTTCGAGGGATTCAAAGCCGGCAATCGGTACGACTACCGGAACATGCTCATCACGCTGTTGCTGCATGGCGCGGGCTTCCGTGAGTCCGAACCGTTCCACCTCTATATCAGCGATGTGTTTCCCAATCCGCAGAGCACCAATCAGGCCATGGTGCTCATTCACCACCCGAGCTTTGGCACTGCGCCGTCGGATTGGCGTGACGAATGTGGTCGACCCAAGAAGGGAAATCGTGCGGCTTACCTCGCGGAGCAATTTGGCCTCGTGCCGCGTACTGAAGTGATGGACAGGCGCGCGGCGGGCTGGAAAGGCGGCACGCACGATGCCGCCTTCTATAAGCGGGCCTACTGGTTTTTGCCCGAGTACGGCGAGTTGTTTCTGAGACTGTGGTATCGCTACCTCGAACAGGTTGCGCGCGTCGCGCGTAACCATCCGTTCGCATTTATCAATCTGCGCCGCGACCCACTGGGCAAACCATATTCACTCGCCCAGTACAACAAGGCCCATGCAGCAGCCTGCGAGCGCATCGGCTTGACCGTGGCCAAAGCGTTTGGCACAACGCCACACGGTCATCGCCACGCTTATGGTCGACGCTTGACGAACGCCGGCATCGAGCGCGCACTCATTCGGCGCTTCATGCATCATGCCTCCCCCGAAAGCCAGGAGATCTATACGCAAGCCACCACCAAAGAGGCATTGGCCGCGCTGATGGCCGCCGCGCAGCGGCTGCAGGGCAACGCATCGCCGGGGCACCCACCTACGCCCGGGGGCTTTGAATTTATTCTGTGAGGGAACGAAGTGGCAAAGGCATCCAGAGGGAAGGCATCCGGTAGATCCGTACCCGCCAACAAAGTTAAGGGGTGCAAGCGAAATAGTGACCCGGCGCTGAGCTGGGTCGAGCGCGAATATCCCCAGTTGGCCGCTTGGCGCCTGCTTGCTGTCGAGTGGCTTAAGGGCGAGACCTTGGGGGTGAGCACCCGACTTTCCGCGCTGAGTGCTTTCTTCGAGAGGTACCTGGTTAGGCTGGACCTTCCGCTCGACCCGGCAGTATTCCTCGCGCGAGACACCGTTCTGCCGGACTTCTATCGGACCGCATGTCCCGATTCCTACGGTGGTATCGCGTACAACAATGCCATCCACGCATTCCTGCACTTCGTTTTACTACACGAGTTCAGTGTGTCGGACGACCATGGCCACCTTGTGATATCGCCCGCTTACCACAATCCGGTGGCGCGCGGCTCCGGAGCCGGACTACCCAAACGCGACGAGAGCGTGCACTCGCCGTTGCCTTATGGCTACATTGACGAGCTGCGCCAGATGCTAGCGGCGGGCTTGCACTTCCGCGACTGGCAGTGGGCACACAGCGCGTTGGGGGTAGGAATTGGGCAACGCGGATACCCAGCGCCTGACTGGTTCCCGGTGAGCGAAACTCAGATTAACCGGTCCGACCCGGACTGCGTGTGGCGTATCCGTGAACGCACGCAAACAGGTGGTGGCCCAGTGCTGGAGATGTGGAGTCCGGTGCGCTGGGTGGCTTTGCTAGTGAAGCTCATCCTACCGCTACGGACGTTCCAGGTGCGCATGCTCGATTCAGGCGAAGCCGACACCTGGCGGTACGAAGCAGGCCGCTGGGTGCGCAACCTACACCCGCTTGCACACGGCGAACACCGGCCGTTGCGCCTGGGCGTCTTTCGCCGCGGCGGGCTGCTCTCGGACAGTGAGTCCGCCTGCACGGTGCTCTACATCAACACGAACAAGACCGCCGACTTCGTCAGGTCAGCGCAGGAGAAGGGCTACATCCTGCCGTGGGCTGCCGGCGGCCCGGTGCACCAGGATGTCTTCCATTGGCTGGAGAAGCTACGTAACTGGCAGGAGAAGTACAACCCCGTGCGCTGTCGTACCGCCTGGATTGAATTAGACGGTCGCCACATGAAGGCCAAGAGTCAGGTGCAACTTGCGGGCTACCCAGACACGTGCTTCCTCTTCCGGCTACCGGAGGCGCCAGCGGGGGAATACCACCTACCTATACGTGATGGCGCTTTGGAGATCTGCTGGTTCACGCTGCTCGAAGCCTTCGAGTCGCGCCTCGCTGACCGGGGCGAGACCCACTGCAACGGGGTACCCGTACGACTACTGCGGCCCATGCAACGGAGCGGCAGCCGTGTCACGCTCTTCCCGCTGCACAGCCTGCGTGTCTCGCTGGTCACGGCTCTGGCCCTTGAAGGTCAAGTGCCGTTCCCGGTGCTGCAGAAGCTGGTCGGCCACAGCCGCCTCATGATGACACTCTATTACACCAAGCCGGGTGCGAACCGAATCCGCGACGTGTTGGTGGGGGCCGCGCAACGGCTCGAAGCAGCCAAGCAGGCGAGCATTCAAAACTTCCTGCTCGATACGGAGCATGACCTGCTGCTCCAGCAGGCCATTTGCAACAGCCCCGCGAGCCTGTCCGCCGCTATCCCGCAGCACCCAGCGGCGCGTAACCCTGCCGGTTGGATGCCCATGCATCACGGCCTGTGCCTCGTCGGTGGCAACACCAGCGAAGTAGAAAGCGTCGCGACCATCGGCGGCTGTTACAACGGCGGACCTCAGATTACCTTAGGCTGCAGCTCGGTCAGTCCAAAATATGGCCCTGTCCCGGGCGGTAGCCGCAACTGCGTGCGCTGCCGTTGGTTTGTGACAGAGCCCCACTATCTGCCAGCGTTGGCCGCGCACTTCAACACGCTGGCGTACCACTTTGACGAGGCGCGCAACGCCTGTCTTGCCCACGAAGCGACTTTGCAGGAATTGAAGAAGCAAAAGGCGGAAGCGGAAGAGGCCCGGCAGCCCTTTAGCCGCCTCAACACGTACGGGCAAGCGGAGCGGTTGTGGGAATCCGCGATGAGGCGGTTCAGCGACCTGGCCGAGGACCTGGTCGCTTGTTATCGACTCATCGAGCGTTGCAAGTCCGCCCTTGAGCCCTTCCACGGCAGCGGAATGAAAATGGTCGCCGTCGGCATGCCGGCCGACGTGCAGTTGGTGTTCGAGGAAACCGAATCCGAACTATTGCAGTTGGCGGGCGTATGCGAGTCTGCCGAAGTCTATCCAGACCTTCAACCCGGCAAGGCGGTGTTCCGCCGAAGCCAGCTGCTCGACGCCGCGCTGTATCGTGACAATCTGCCGCCGATGTTCATGTTGCTGTCGGAAGAAGAACAACTCCGGGTGGGCAACGCGTTCATGGCCCGGCTCGCAGAGCAAATGAACCCGAATTCCGCGGCAGGACGACGAGAGGTGATTCGATTGATAGATGCCGGAGAAAGTCTTAGCCGGCAATTCGGCATCGACCTGACCTCGCTGCTACCTGCCATTGGCCCGGCGCACCGCTTGCCCACTCGCGACTTATTGGTGCGGAGCAGACGATGAACATGACGACGGAGATTCATCCCGATGTTGTACTCGAGTCGCTACTGGCCAAAGGTGCTCGGGCGCAACGGCGTCGCAATCTGGCACAGATGCATGAGCTCTGCCGCGTTCAGTACGACGTTGGCTCGCGCGACTTCTCGCTTCCATCCATTGGACGCCTGTGCGAGGCGCAGGGCTTGCTCAAGGGACGTGCGCTGTATAACGCCCAGTCCGCCGACTATCGCGCGCTCATTGAGGCGTGGGCAACGTACGCCGGTCCGCCTGCGCCAAAGGCATCCAAGCCGTTGGCCAGCTACGAATATCTGATGCGCATTGAGGACCCCGCCATCCGCTCCATCATGCAAGCAATCATCGCTGAGCGGGATAAGCTCAAAGCCCAGCTCAATGTACTGAAGACGCAAACGCAACTTACGGTTGACCGGCGTCCGCTCGGCGCCACGATTGTACCCACCCCATCCACGTACTCTGCAGCGGTGGCGACGATGTCCGAACATTTGACGCCGTCTGAGCGCAACGCTCTGCAAAACGCCATCTCGCACGAATTCCTAGTCTCACTGTGTCATAAAAAAACGACAGTTTCTTTTACGTTTCATTCTATAATAAGGAATCCTTATTTACCAGCGGACTGCAATGGAAAATCTGGAGAAGTTCGATCGCTACATCGAGCACCTGTGCGCAGCGTTAGGGCATGAGGATCGGAACGCCGGATTGCAGGACTATTGTCGCGGGCTGATGCTGCCGATCCATCGCAAGAGCGTTGAGCCTCTGGCAGCGCATACCGATCCGCTGCACGTCGCAGCAAAGCATCAGTCACTGCATCACTTCGTGGCGAAGGCCGGATGGTCCGACCACGCGGTGATGACGCGCATCCGCGACTGGGTTGTGCCAGACCTTGGTCTGGACAGTGGCTGCTACTGGATCGTTGATGACACGGGATTCCCGAAGAAGGGCACGCATTCAGTTGGCGTCGCGCGCCAATACTGCGGTCAACTGGGCAAACAGGACAACTGCCAGGTGGCGGTCAGTTTGTCGCTGGCCAGCGTTCGGGGCAGCGTTCCTGTTGGCTATCAACTGTATCTGCCCAAGGACTGGGCGGCTGACCCTGTGCGCCGCAAGAAAGCCGGGGTGCCCGACGAGGTGAGCTTCGCGACCAAGCCGGAAATCGCGTTGGCGCAAATGCATGAGGCGCTCGCCTCGGGCGTGCCCATGGGCGTGGTGCTGGCCGATGCTGGGTATGGCGATGAAACCGCCTTTCGCGATGGCATTACTGAACTGGGCATGCTGTATGCCGTCGGTATCAGGCCGGGAACCACGGTATGGGCACCGGGCGCCGCACCCCTGCCACCCAGGCCATGGAGCGGTCGCGGCATACGGCCGACGAAGCTGCGCCGCGAGCCGGGTCACGAGCCGGTGTCGGTCAAGGCACTGGCCATGGCATTGCCGCGGGAGGCCTATAGTGCGGTCACCTGGCGCGAAGGTACCAACACGGATCTATCCTCGCGTTTCGCCGCTGTGCGGGTTCGTCCTGCTCACCGCGATTACCTGGGCACCGAGATGCGCGCCGAGGAGTGGCTACTGATCGAGTGGCCCGAGGGAGAAGCCGAGCCGGTGAAATACTTCCTCAGCACGGCGCCGTCCGATGCCACGCTGGAACAACTGGTCTTCGTCACCAAGATGCGCTGGCGTATTGAGCGAGACTACCAGGAGCTCAAGCAGGAGTTCGGCCTCGCGCATTACGAGGGCCGCGGCTGGCGCGGCTTCCATCACCATGCCACGCTGTGTATTGCGGCTTACGCCTTTCTCGTCACCGAGCGGCTCGGTCAGGAGGGCGCAAAAAAAAACCGCGCTCGACCAGAAGCGGCTTCCCTACCCGAAGGTTACCTCCCTCGCGGCAGCCGGACGGGTCCAGCGCCACGTGCCTGACTCGATTTCGACGCTGCGAGTACTCATCGCCCGCGCGATCACCGGCAGGCTTCCGCGCTGTCCCTGCTGTGGGAATGTCAAGTTAACTTTGTGACACAGTAAGACTAGAGGACCAGGGCTGGCAAGAAGGCAGTCATGGCGAAATCACGAACGCGAAAGGTCGAACGTTATTCGACGTTGGCTTCGCGAGGGCCATCCGCAAAATCCTAGGTCGCAATTAACCCAACACGAATCTCTGCCATGAAAGGAATGAGGCTGTCGTCATCCTCGTAACAAGGAACGGCACCGGTGCGCGCATCTGCTTACGGTAGGGAAGTATGTATTACGATGTACTTCTACATAGTTTCGGTGAGCCGCTGGCAGCTCCGTCACGTCGAGTCCTGCAGTCACTTGTTGGCCAACTATGTATGTCCAGGGTATAAGTTATGCGAATTGACGATTTTATTTCGTTCGGACTGCAAATATAAATGTCAATCCGATTCCGTGCAGTCGCGATCAGCCAGGACTGGCATGGTTTTCGAATTGACAAAGTTATTTCGGTTTACGTGTGCGCTGGCTGATCTCGCTACTGTATTTAATGGGTCTACGCATTTCGGAAGTCGTGAGCAATCCGATGGGCGGTTTTTTTAGACGGCGCGATCGCGATGGCAAGGACCGGTGGTGGCTGGCAATCACCGGGAAAGGTGACAAGGAGCGCTTGCTGCCGGCGACGACCGAACTGATGGCGGAACTGACACGCTATCGCCGACACTACGGACTCGCGGCCCTACCCTATGGCGGCGAAACGACACCGCTGCTGTTGCCGATCGGTGGCACCCAGCGCACGTTGACCCGCGGTGCCGTACACTTGATCATTAAACAGGTGTTCGACAATGCGATCAACCATCTGCAGTCAGCGGAAGAAGCGCGCGAGCGCGCAACGGAGCGATTGCGCCAAGCGTCTGCCCATTGGCTGCGGCACACGACGGGCTCTCGCATGATGGACGGCCAAGTCGACCTGAGATACGTGCGTGACAACCTGGGACACGAATCGATCTCGACCACTAGCCAATACCTGCATGCCGACGACGACGATCGACATCGTGCAACAGAAGCCGGGCTGAGACTCAACTGGTAGCTAGATGACAGTCGATTTGAGGTCTGCATAAGCAGAACTGCGACTCTGCCGTTCAGCTGCGAGCTCATTGAACGGTGAGCCCGCTAATAAGCTGGCACAGTGTTTCCGACATACAAACCAAAAAAATTGACCATTTGATTATGTCAAATTAGCACACACAAATTGTGTCCGGTCATCAACTCGTCAAACAGCAAGATAAACCCGTCGCACGCCTATTTGCACCGAAACATTGTTAATTCCGGCGTTGTCTGTTCACCAGCTTTCGCACAGGTTAATCTCCACTCAACAACCATCGTCCAGCAATTTCGTCCGCACCTGCTGGCCGATCGTAGAAATAGCCCTGAGCGATGTCGCATCCCATCGCCAACAGAATATCAGCCACGTCAGACGTTTCCACCCCCTCGGCCACCACTTGCATGTTGAAGCTATGTGCGAGTTTGATGGCCGAGTTCACAATCCGGCGATCTGCCTCGTCGGTCATGAGCGACGCGATAAAGGACTGGTCTATCTTAAGAATTTGCACTGGCAACATCTTCAGATAGGCCAGAGAGGAGTGACCTGTACCAAAGTCGTCGATGGACAACTGTACGCCCATGTCTCTAATCTGGCAGAGGTGCTTCAGCGCGGTGTCGGGATCTCGCATCAACGCACTTTCCGTGACCTCGAGCTCTAGTTGAGCCGGTGAAACTTCGAATTCCTGCAACAACGCGTTCACCTGCTCGACAAAGTCCGGATGCAACAGATTGTTCGCGCTGACGTTGACAGAAATCGATACGTGGTGGCCGCTCAGCGACCATGATTTGAGTTGCCCGATGGCTGTCCTGAGCACGCGATAGGTAAAGGGATAGATCAGCTCGGTGGTCTCAGCCAAAGGAACAAAAATGCTAGGCAATATGGGCCCCTCGCTGAGATGCGTCCAGCGTGCCAATGCCTCGAAGCCGACCAGCGCTCCATCGCAGAGGCGCACCTTTGGCTGGTACGCCAGGAACACGTCGCCGTCACGGATCGCGCGTGCAAAATCAGACTTCAACGCCAATGACTGCGGCGTGTTGCAATCCAGGTTCGGCGAGTAATGCCTGACCGGTATCATTGCCCGCTTCGCGGAATACATGGCGATGTCGGCACAGCGGAGAAGCTGTTCGGGCATGTTCGCATCATCTGGGTACACCGCTACGCCGACACTCGCGGTAACTTCGAAATGCGCGTCATCGAGCGTGAACGATTTCTGAATCGCTGCGTGCAGTCCCCGACAGATCTCCTCTACTCCACCCGACCATTCCGTCGGGTCCGCACAAACCGCAATTTCATCTCCCCCCAGTCTTGCGATACAACCTGAACGGCGTTCAAGCAGGTGGCCCAGTCTCCCACCCAGGATTTCAAGGACGGCGTCACCTGCGTGATGCCCCAATGAATCGTTGATCTCCTTGAAGCGATTCAAATCCAGAAGCGCGACGATGAATGACCCGTCCGGGTTGTCATTGACTCTACCGCCGAGATGATCGAGGAAAGCATAGCGATTCAGGAGGCCGGTCAGCGTATCGTGGTTGGCAAGAAATTCCTGCCTGGCAAGATACTCGCGCTCCGTTGTCACGTCCCGCAGCAGCGCCATGACTAACGTATCCGCTTCGCCCGGAAACGCGGATAGCTGCAATTTCACGTCAATCGTACCGGCGACGTCTATGCGTCGGAATTTCCAATCGTGAGTGCATGTCTCGCCCGCCTTAAGGTGGCGTAGCCGGTCCAGCCCACGGCTCGCGACAAGATCTGCGGATCGATCGGTCGCGGTAAGGTGAAAAAGATTGAGCCCGGCGAGTCCCTGTTCCGACTCGGCGCACAGAAGCCGAGAGGCGCGTGGGTTGTATTTCTGGATGACACCATCGCGATCCAGGATGATCAACCCGTCGTCCACTGATCTGAACAACTGGCGATACAAACCATGGCTCTTGGCGAGGTCGGAGACCGCTTTCCTTAATCGTAAAGCGAAGACGACAGATGCAAGACACCCGCCTAACAGCAGTATGAATTGCACTGCAGACCGCTGGAGCCAAGCCATTTCGAGCGAGTTCTTTGGCATGCCCACGACGACAAGCAGTGGTAGCGACCTGGAGCGCGAGTAGCCAAAGATGTCGTATCGGTGATCGACGGAAGACTCGCCTTCAAACGTCCCGGTTTCCCGCTCCGCTATTGTTTGTAGCCTGTTTGGCGAAACCGGAGAAGGACGGATCTCAAAGGCATGCTCGCGACTAAGGTACCGGAACAGCCTTCTGCCTTCGCCCGTAAAAAGCCCAAAGCGTCCTTCTGTCAGCAACTGAAGACTGGACGCCGCTCCAACTAGCTGCAGCGCCGGGACAAGGGCGAAAGAGGTGTCGGTGTCGCTCCCTAATTTGTCGATGCGCAGCACCATCGGCAAATACCAGATTCCTCGCTCATCATCATGGATGAGAGGAAGGGCCTCCACGGTATCCGTTAGCGCCGTCCTCTGTAGCGCTTTACACAGGGCGCCTGTGAGGGCTGGCCTATCGACGACGAAACCCGCTCTGTCGGCCATTAAAATTTCGCCGCCGTGGGCGACCCCAATGAACGCGGACACCGCGTCATAACGCATCGCCTGTAACAAGCTCACCCGCACCACCGACGCACTTGCGTGCGGTTTGCCCTGCAGATCCGCACGAACGCCTATGATGCTATAGGATGCCTGCACAAGCTCACCCGAAATGTGCACCTGAATCGCGTCCGCAATGTCGAGCGCCCCCCGACGCGCGGCCTCCATTGTCGTGATGCGGTCCCGGACAATCCCGTAGAATGCGACGCCCACCAGCAATGACATTGACAATATTAGGACAAGCACGAATTGTCGGCGTCGAAACAAGTCCAGCCAAATCGAGCGGGGCTTCAGCATAGGGAGACGGGAAAGTTCGATGATCGCCGATCATATGCTGCACGTTGTCAACGCCGAGATGTCATGCAAAAGTAAATGATCTCCAGCATTGAGTTCGTTGGTCACTTTGCCAATGCGGGCAGACACTACGGAGCAGTCATTATGCCGTAAAGCCAGCGCGGTTTCGAGTTGCTCCAGCGTGCCCGCCTCGATCTGGATCGACACCCCCGCGTTCAGCGCAAGTGCAGCGTCCATCGCTGCGCCTACACCGCCTGCCGCTGCGACGGGGTTGTCCTTGATCAGAATGCCGTCGTAAAACGCGAGCCGCTGGTTGGCGCCGCCGCCGACACGTACAGCGTATTTCTGTGCGAGGCGCAGTCCAGGCAACGTCTTCCGCGTATCGAGCACGCGCGCGCGTATAAGCGATCGCGTCGGCAAAGCGCTGCGTCACAGTCGCCATGGCCGATAGCAACTGCAGGAATGTCGGCGATCATTCGGTCGCCTTCGCGGTAACGCTCCCTAAAGAAATCGCCACCCATAAGAAGCAAATCCCGCGGGACAAAAATACTACGTTTTCCTTAGTGAGCGCCACCGTGATACCCATCGAAACCCGCAATCAATTGTAAGTTGGGTCCGACGACGCTAACCCATTCACTGCTTTCAGTTGCACTAGAGCAGGAACGTATGCCTCATTCCTGGACTAGCGCCAACACGCGCAGCGGACTGCCGGAGCCACCCTGGATCTTCAGCGGCGCCGAGACGATCACCACCCCCGTGGCCGGCAGCTGGTCCAGGTTTTTCAGGCATTGCAGCCCGTAACGGTTCGCCCCGTGCATTAGAGTGTGGCACGGGTACGGCATCGACCACCCGTACGACTGCCCCGCATCCGTATTGATTGTCTCGACCCCGAAGCCGTGCACCTGACGCTCATGGAGCAGCCACTCCACCGCCTCCTGCGTCGGCCCCGGCGTGTGCGCTCCGTCTTCACGCAGGTTCAGAAACTCTGCCGGATCAGTGCGCTTTGACCAGTCCGTGCGCAGCAGCACCCATGCGCTCGCCGGAATCCGGCCGTGCCGCGTTTCCCACCGCTCAAGGAAGTCCACCGTCAGCAGCCAGTCTGCATCGCCCGCCACCTGCCCGCTCGCATCCACCACCACCGCTGGCGCGATGAAGTTCTTCACCTCGATGGTGTCCACCGAGTTGTGCGCATGGTCGCGCCCGCTGATCCAGTGCACCGGCGCATCGAAGTGCGTGCCCGTGTGCTCGCCGCACGAGAAGTTGTTCCAGTACCACCCCGG
The DNA here is from genome assembly GCF_011493005.1 of Caballeronia sp. SBC1. Classification (NCBI taxonomy): domain Bacteria; kingdom Pseudomonadati; phylum Pseudomonadota; class Betaproteobacteria; order Burkholderiales; family Burkholderiaceae; genus Caballeronia; species Caballeronia sp. SBC1. Next base: position 154,476 of record NZ_CP049160.1, on the reverse strand, counting down.
ACCCTTTTCGTCGTACTGGCTGATCCGCTCCATTTTGAACGCCCACACCTGCCCGAATTCCGGCGGCAGCTGCAGCGCCGGAAACTCCGGCGACAGCGTCTGCGTCAGATCCACCACACGCACCTGGCCGCTCGCCAGATCCGCGCCCAGCTGTTCAAGGCTGCCCGTCATGTCCCTTCTCCCTCTTGTCCTGTCACCGATTCTTTTTTGGCAATTGCCAGCCGCTCAGCCCGCATGCCGTATCTCATCGTGGCGCGAGCATGAAGCATTATCTTTCGGATTAAAATATTTTCAAAATCATGGTTAACCCGTTTCAAAGAATTTTCTGTTACCTATTATAATTCGCACTACACAGTATAAATCAAGATAACAAAAGCGAACGCCAGAAACCTTACGTGAGATCACACGTTCAATCCCCGAAACCTCACCGCATGGTATGTTTGCTGCTTTTCAAGCCACCGAGACAGTAAGCCGTGAATCCCCAACGTCCGAACAAGCCCAAGGAAACCGCCTTCGTTGACAGCTACACGCCCGCGCTGCTGGCGCAGGTCAGCGAGCTCATCTCTGGCGAATTCCATGTCATCGTGCAGGCCAACGGCTTCGAAGTCTCCGACTGGCGCGTGCTGTCCACGTTGTCCAACAGCGAGCCCATCAGCATCGGACGCCTGGCGCAGGTTTCCGTGACCAAGCAACCGACCGTCACGCGGCTGCTCGACCGCATGGAGGCACAGGGCTATGTCAAACGCGTCCCCCATGAAACCGACCGGCGCGTCACCCTCATTCGCATCACGCCGCGAGGGCAGAAGCTCGTGTTGGCCCTGATCGAACAAGCCAAGGCACACGAGGAACAAGTGCTGGCGCCGCTCGGCAAAGAGAAGGCCGAGGAACTCAAGGCGACGCTGCGCCTGCTGATCGACCTCCACCGCCCGCCCGCCTGAGCGCGCGCAACGCGTAACCCATGCGCTGGTACATTCCAGCCGGGGCATGTGAAAGCGTCCGGCGTCTCCAATTTTGAAGTAGTCGCCGCTTGCGGTGACTTGCTCGTGCAGCCTGTTTCGCAGCCCGCTTTGCTGCTCACTCAGTACTTGCCCGAAAGCAGTTCGCCGCAGCCAGCAACCTCGGTACGCAACTCCAGACGGCGCAGCATCTGCCACGTGGTGGCGACTGCTGCGGACACAGTAGGAATGCCCGATTCCTCCTGCACCTTCTGGATCGACGGCAACGACTGCATCTGCACGCATGCAGAAAGCACCATTGCGTCAATGTTGCCGCAATCAAGGCGCTTGTAGATGTCGACCAGATTGGCCGGATCCTGCGCCGCCACTTGCAGGTTGTCGGGGATTTCCAGCGCGACGTAGTCCTTCACCTCGATGCCTTCGCTCTCGATGTACTCGACCACCATCTTCGTGAGCGGCTTCATGTACGGGCAGACCACCGAAACCCGCTTCGCACCCATCGCGTGCAAGCCGTCTACCAGCGCACCGGCGCTCGTCACCACGGGCGCCGGTGCTCCGTTTTCCTCCGTGCGTTGCGCGAGGCGCGCTTCGGAGACCCGGTGGTAACCCTGACCCATGCTCATGATGGCGACGAGGCACGCGTAGCCCAGCACGTCCACGCGGGCATCCGACAGCTCAAGGGCGCAACGGTCGCTGTCGCGGTCCATGGCCGCCAGCTCTTCCTTCACGACCTTCTTCATCCGCATGCGGCTGGAGTGGAAGGTGAAGCGTTCGGCAAAGTCCTGTTCCCGCGTTCGGAACATCGCTGGAATTTCGGTTTCCATCGTGGTGTTGGAAGACGGGACGATCTGGCCAATCCGCAAAATGCGTTGCTGTGTCATCGCTTGCTCTCTGTATTCTCGAATGAATTGATCTCCGCCAGTTCGCCGTCGAGGTCCCACACCTCCGCCGCATCTGCATCGCTGAACTGCGCCGCCGCCAGGGGGCGGCGGTTGACCCGAAGGTCGAAGACATCGAAACGGTTGTAGTGCCCGGTGATGTCATGCATCTGGCGCGGCTGGATGCAGCGCGACAGGTCGATATCGGCATAGACAATGCCTTCGTCATCGATCAGCGGCTCGCCGATCACGCGGCCGTCAGGCCCGAGAATCCCCGAGAAGGCACTGTTGCGCCGCGCGAGTTGTTCGCGCACCTGCGGATGCGACGCACTCATCGCTTCGACGATCTCCGGCGAAATTGTCGAGCAGGACACCACTGTGAAAACCTTACCTTCGAAGCAATGTGCTGCCGCGCGGACGCGAATCGCTTCAGCCATGTCGTAGTCGGCGGGCGCCACCGGCAGCGAGATGTAGCTCGCCACGTGCACCAGTTCGCCCTGGGCTAGCAGGCTAAAGCGCGCGAGTGTGTTGGTATTCTCGCCACAGGCCAGCGAGCCCAACGGGCCCACGCTGGTATCGTGTACGCGCAGCGCGGAGCCGTCGCCGTTGGCCCAGGTCAGCTTTTCCGCCCAGGTCGGCACGAGCTTGCGATGGCGGCCAAGAATCCTGCCGTCATCGGCAATCGCGACGAGCGTGTTGTAAAGCGTGCCTACGCCGGTGCGGCTACGTTCATTGACGCCGACCACCACATTGATGTGATTGCTTTTCGCCGCCTGTGCGATCTTGCGGATTTCCGGACCGGGCAACTCGATCGCGGATTTGCACAGTTTCTCGAACCACGGACTCCCCTCGACCGGGTTCATCACCCAATTCCAATAGGGGTAGCCGGCGACAAATACTTCGGGAAAGGCAACCAGCTTCGCGCCGTTGTCCGCAGCCTCCTTGATCAGTCTGCAAACCTTATCGACGGTCGCATCGGTATCCAGGAAAACCGGCGCGGCCTGTACCGCTGCGGCCTTGAATTGAGGAAGATTGAGCATCGAAGTGTCTCGGTCGGGTATCCGAGGCCGCCGCGCGCACGCGCCGGCCCGCAAGTTAAAGGAACGTGTGGCCGCTCAGACTGCTACCACCGGGTGGCGGAGTTCGCCGATGCCCTGCACCTGCGCGTGGACGATGTCGCCCGGCCACAGCCACTCCTGCGGATTGCGTCCGGCGCCGACGCCCTCGGGCGTACCGGTCGCGATGATGTCGCCGGGTTCCAGTGCTATGCCGGCACTGATGTCGGCGATCAGCGTCGGAACCTTGAACAGCATGTGCCGCGTGTTCGAGCTTTGCTTGGTCACGCCATTGACGCTCAGGCTCAAGTCGAGCGAGTGCGGGTCGGGAATCTCGTCAGCCGTGACGATGCATGGACCAAACGGCGCATACGTATCCTGTCCTTTCGAGTAGATCCATTGTCCGGCGCGACGGCAATCGCGTGCGCTCATGTCGATCATCACGCTGTAGCCGAACACGTACTGCAATGCATCCGCTTCAGTCACGCGCTTTGCTCGCGTGCCCATGATCACGGCCAGTTCGACCTCCCAATCGAGCTGCTGGGTGATTTCCGCGTTGTGTTCAATCGCGTCGCCCGGACCGATTACCGTGGTCGGCGGCTTCGAGAAGATCACGGGTTGTTTCGGCAGGTCCTTCGACGTATCCAGCGTGCGGCTCGATTCCGCGACGTGTTCGACGTAGTTCAGGCCAATACCGAAGATGTTCTTGCGCGGACGCGGAATGGGTGCGAGCAGCTTGACGTTCGCAAGCGGTGTCGCCAAGCCCAGCGGCCAGTTGGCGCGGTAGCTGTCGAGCAACGTGCTCGTCAGCTTGACCGCGTCCGGCCCAAGGTCGATGAACTGCAGCATGCTGTCGGGCAGCGAAACACCGGCGAGCTCACCGAGGCGAGCCAGGTCCACCACTGCACCCTCTACGATGGCGCCCAGACGGGCTGCAGCGGAAACCTCGGGGCGATAAGTTACGAGACGCATTGTTGACTCCAAAAACACCGCTCGATGGCGGCAGAAAAAATGTATGAAGGGCAGCCGTCAGCCGGCCACCACCTGGTGACCGCCGTTTTCGGCGAGGGCTTCTTCGCGATAGAGGCCAAGCGACTGCATCACCGGCAGGTCGCTGAAGCAGAACAGGCAGGCGTCGTCGCTCGCGGACGCGTTTGCGTGTTCGTGAAACGCCCACGAAGGCACGCAGAAGATGTCACGCTCGGTCCAGTCGAAGCGCTGTCCATTGATGACCGAACAACCGCTGCCTTTGGCCACCTGATAGATAAAGCTGCCGGTGTGACGATGCGCGCGGGTCTTCTCACCCGGGCGCAGCAACTGCATGCTGGCGCCGATCGTCGGCATCACCGGGCCGCCCGTGACCGGGTTCACGTAGTGCATCAGCACGCCGTCGAACGGGTTGCCATCGGTGACTTTGGCCTGGCGAGTGAGAGCCTCGTAGGTCGGCTCCCACTCATACTTGAAGAGGGGCGAGTAGTTCTTGTTCCAGTCGCCGTTTTGTGGACGCAGGCCCGTGCCGCCCCAAATTGCGGTCGAATCGTCGACCGGATGCGTGACGGCCTGCTGAAGCTCCGGGTGCACCACATAGAAGCCCGCTTCCAGCGCGTTGATGAGCGGAATGTCGAGACCGTCCTGCCAGATACAGGTGGTGCCCTCAGCGGCGACGCCGTGCTCGTGCCAGGTGCCGTTCGGCGTGAGCACGAAGTCGTTGGGGCCGAGCGTCATCTTGTGGCCGTCGACGACCGTGTACGCGCCGCTGCCCTCCATGATGAAGCGCAGCGCCGACGCCGAATGCGCATGGGCCGAAGCCGCCTCGCCCGGGCGCATCACCTGCAGCCCCGAATAGAGCCATCCGACCGCAGCCGACACGTCGTGCCGGCCCGGGTTGTTCAGATACACGACCCGCCGTCCGGCCTTTTCGGGCGTCACCAGCTCGACTGCGCGCAGCACGTGCTCGCGCAACTCGCGGTAGCGCCATAACACAGGCACCGATGCCGATTGCGGCTGCCACGGCTCGATCTTGTTCGCCACCGTCCACAGCGCGCCGGCCTTCAATTGTTCCAGTTGCTGGTAGTAAGCCACCAGTTCCGGCGTATCGGCCACATCGGCGCGGCCGGCTGTGCTTTCGCGATAGCTGTCATATGTGTTATCGGTCATTCTCACCCTCCGGGCTGTCAGTCGTTTGCGTACCGGCGTTCACAACGCGGCGCGCTGAAAGTTGCGTTCCATCTGGTCCTTCGCGAACAGGTACTGCTTTGGCCATTCGACCTGCCAATAGCCAAGTTTGGCGGTCTCGCGCAACAGCCACGCCGGGTCGGCGAGGTGCGGCCGCGATAGCGCGCACAGGTCGGCACGACCTGAAGCGATGATGCCGTTCACGTGGTCAGCCTCAGTGATTGCACCGACCGCGATGGTCGGTATCCCGGCCTCGTTGCGCACGCGGTCGGCGAACGGCGCCTGGTACATGCGGCCGTACACGGGTTTCTGCGCAGGACTCACTTCACCCGAAGAGCAGTCGATCATGTCGGCGCCCGCGTCCTTGAACATGCGCCCGATCAGCACGGCGTCGTCGACGCTGATGCCGCCTTCGACCCAGTCGGTCGCCGAAATGCGGACCGAGATAGGCTTGCTCGGCGGCCACACCGCACGCACCGCACTCATCACCTGAAGCGGGAACGTCATGCGGTTTTCCATCGAGCCTCCAAAAGCGCCATCGCGCTGATTGGTGAGCGGCGAAATGAAACTTGACAGCAGGTAGCCGTGACCCGCCTGCAGTTCGAGCCAGTCAAAGCCTGCTGCATCGGCGCGGCGCGCGGCGCAGACGAAGTTCTCGCACACGCGCTCCATGTCCTCTAGAGTCACCGCGCGGGGCATGTGCGAGACGCCCGGCAAGTAGGGCAGTGCCGAAGCGGAGATCACCGGCCAGTTGCCTTGATCCAGTGGGTGGTCCATCTTCTGCCAGCCAAGCTGGGTCGACGCGCGGCGCCCTGCATGCCCAAGCTGGATGCCGATCCGGGCGCTGGAATTCCCGTGTACAAAACTCACGATGCGGGCAAAAGCGGCGACCTGCTCTTCGTTCCACAGACCGGGACAGCCCGGCGTAGCGCGCGCATCGGGCGACACCGCGGTCATCTCCACCATCACCAGACCGGCACCGCCGAGTGCGCGGCTGCCGAGGTGAACCATATGGAAATCGCCGGGCACGCCGTTCTCGCACGAATACATCGCGGTGGGCGAAAATACGACCCGGTTCTTCAATTCGACATCGCGCACTTTGTAGGGGATGAGCATGGGTGGCATCGAATTGCCCGCATTTTTACTGCCGGCGCGCGTGGCGAGCCAGCCTTCGTAGCCTTCGAGCCAATCCTTGTCACGCACGCGCAGGTTTTCGTGCGAAATGCGCTGCGAGCGGGTCAGCACTGAGTAGACAAACTGCTCCGGCTCCAGGCTCGCATAGCGCTCGACGTTTTCGAACCACTCTGTCGAGTTCCGTGCGGCGTTCTGGATCTTGAGCACCTCGACGCTGCGCACTGCCTCGTAGTGCTTGAGCCCCTCTTCGAGCGAACCGGCCGCGTCCTTCAGACTCCTGGCGAGTTCGATCGCGTCTTCCAGCGCGAGCTTGGTGCCGGAGCCGATCGAGAAGTGCGCCGTGTGCGCCGCATCGCCCATCAGCACGACGGGCACCTTTTTGCCGTTTTTCTGATCCGTCCAGTGCACCCACTTTTCGCAGATGACGCGCGGGAAGCGGATCCAGATCGCTGCGCCGCGCACATGCGACGCATTGCTGATCAGCGGGTTGCCGTCGAGATAGGGGGCGAACAACTTTTCGCAGTAGGCAATGCCCTCTTCCTGGCTCATGCTGCCAATGCCTGCCGCTTCCCAGGTTTCCTCGGGGGTTTCCACAATGAAGGTCGACAGCCCGTCCTCAAAGCGGTATGCGTGCGCCTGGAACCAGCCGTGCTCGGTCTGAACGAAAATGAAATTGAACGCGTCGAACACCTTCTTCGTACCCAGCCACACGAAGCGGCAGCGGCGCTGGTCGATATCGGGCTTGAAGGTTTCGGCATACTTGGTGCGCACGAAGCTGTTGATGCCGTCGGAGGCGATCACCAGATCGGCACCGTACTTCTTCGCAAGCGCTTCGTCATCCTCCACGTATTCTTCGAATACCAGTTGCACGCCGGCTTCCTCGCAGCGCGCCTGCAGGATGTTGAGCATTTTTTTACGGCCGATGCCAATGAAACCGTGTCCGCCACTGCGGATCGCGCGCCCCTTGAAGTGCGTCTCGACATCGTCCCAGCGATTGAATGCATCGCCGATGGTGACCGCCGAAACGGGGTCCGCTTCGCGCAGGTTGTCCATCGTGGCATCTGAAAACACGACGCCCCAGCCGAAGGTGTCGTACGGACGATTCCGCTCGACCACCACGATCTCGTTGGAGGGATCCTGCAGCTTCATCAACAAGCCGAAATACAGCCCCGAGGGGCCACCACCAATGCAGACTATCTTCATTGCCGCTTTCCAATCCTGTTGGTTGAGCGCTACCGATTCGCTAGCGCATCCGTTCATGCATGGATACCGAAAACCCCGATATCCGGGCACGCCTCTTCCGTGGCCTTGCCACGCCGCGGCTGGTTCAGGCGTTCGCTGGCAGGCCTCGCTCAATGGCCGCGCGCAGATCGTCGGGGATCGCAATGGCCCGGTGCGTTTCGAGCGACGTCATCACGATGGTTTGCGTGGCAGCCATGCGCACCTCGCCGTCCTCTGCGCTGCACTGCCAGGCCAGCGTGAGCGACTTCTGTCCGAGGTGAACCACTTCGAGCGATAGCCACACCTGGTCGCCCATCCGGCTGATCGCCGTGAAATCGACTTCCAGGCGGACCGTCGGCATGCCTAGCCTGCGACTGCCGATCACCCCGTGAAAGCCGATCGGCACGAGTTCGTCGATCCAGGTTTCGAGCAGATCGTTGAACATCACGAAGTACTGCGGATAGAAAACGATGCCGGCTGGATCGCACTCGGAGAAGTGAATCTTGTGCTTGCGTTTGAACTGGCCGTGAACCATGCTTTGCGCTTCCTGCTAACGGGTTGTGCTTCTGACTTCGGAATTGCCGTCCCGCGATGCTGGACGCCGCATTTTCAATAGCACTGCTACAGATATATAAAACTAAGCGGGCATGTACGGCGTCCGCCGTTCTGCCTGCCCTAACGATTATGCGAGCGCATGCCTTATCAGCGCTTGCTGCAGTTTCTTTCCGTGCTCGTCCGCCAATGCGGCCTCACGCAACTCGCGCAGCGTGGCCGGCGCGAGCAAGGCGCCCGCGCGTGCCACGGCGGCCATCAGAGTCTGGTAGTTCTTCAGCCCGCGTGCGTGCGTGTCGCTGTAGCCCTTGACGAGCCGCTGGCACTGCGCGATTTCGACCGCAAGGGCCGGGTTGCGCTTTGCGGTATCAGTCACCTGCGTGAGCCAGTGTTCGATGCGTGCGTTCTCCAATTCGTAGCGCAGCGTTTTACGGCGCCAGCAGCGCATGCGCGAAACCGCGTAGAGCATCACATAGCCGCGTATCGAACTGGTGGCAATGATCCTGCCGCTACTCGTGAAGCGGCGTACCAGACGATGCACCCAGTGTGGGTGCATCAGCCAGCGGCCAAGCGCGGCGGGGAGCGTTTCGCAGATTTCCTCGAGACGCGGGTGCATGAACTCGTTGATCGCCAGCAGTTGATCGGACTGCGCGCGTACCTCGCCGCGCACGCGCTCGAATCGCGAGCTGCGCGTCTTGAGGTCGGCGACCCGGATCGTGTCCTCGTAGGACATCCAGAGTGCCAGGTAGCGCGCCGTTTCTCGCACGAGATTGATATCCGGCTTCGTCAGCCCACGGCACACCGCCGCAAGACGGTCGAGATAGAGTCCGGCGTACGCCAGGTCCTGATAGTCGATCATCCGGCGCACACCCTCGATCACCACATGCCGCACCTCGACCGCAAACTCGGCGCGCGCACGCTCAAGCAGCTTTGCCACTTTCGCGTCGCGTGGGTTAGGGTCGATCGGGACGGCCGGCGCGTCGTGCGGCGTATCGATTTCCGCGGTACGGGCATATGCGACGTCGAACGCACGCAGGCTCGGCTTGACGCCGACACCGCCTCGTTCGACAGTCTGCTCGAACTGCGCACGGCTGAACGGCAGCACACCGGTACCGGCTAGCGCACCGAACAGCACTGCGCTGATCACGCTGCCCGACGCTTCGGCCGCCTGCGCCATATCGAAGCGCACAAAGCGCTTGGCTGCCTTGTCCGCATGCGAGATCAGCGTGTCGCCGTCGACCCGGCCGTCGCCCATCGCCATTTTTTCGGCGATCGAGTAGACGCGATGGGTGGAGGCGACGAGCGTCGTACGCTCAGGCGTGACGAAACCACGTTGCACGGCGCGCCCGGCTTCCATTAGTTCCGAAGCGAGCACCACGTCGACATCGCCGGGTAGCGGCATCAGCGCGAGCACCGGCTCGCGTCCTGCGCGCTCGGCCAACTCTTGCGGGAACAGCTCAACGTAGTAAATGGTCGCGCCGGTACGCTGCGCGACGCCAGGCACCGAAGTCGTCTGCGCGTAGTAGCCGTTGTGTTCGCCGAGGCTAACGATCCAGTCGGCGAGCACGCCACCGCCCTCTCCGCCCATGGCGAGAATGGCAATCTTGATCGGTTGGGCTTTCATTGTTGGAATCTCACTCATCAGAACGCATAGCGGGCACGGCGCTCGGCATCGCGCCGCTGCAGCCAGCCGATCAGACCCACACGCACGCGCTGACGCAGACGGTCGATACGGGTTGGGTTAGTCACAATCTGCGCGCGATAAAACGACGGGCACAGCACTGCGGCGTGCGACACTTCCCCGCACAAGCCGCAGCCGACGCAGCTCTCGAGCACGGTCGCCACCGGATCGGTGCGCAACGGGTCAGGGTTCGGCTTGACCGACAGCGACGGGCAACCCGACAGGCGGATGCACGAGTGATCGCCAGTGCAGGTATCGGAGTCAATCCCGAAACGCTCGCGCACGACCCGCTCGCCGGCGGCAATCGCCTTGCGCACCTTCGGCTTTTCCCGACGCTGCAAGTTGAGCATGCATTCGCTCTGGGCGATCAGCACCTTCGGGCCCTTGGCGCCGGTGGTAAGCGCGTCCTTGAGCGTCGACATCATCGTTTTCAGGTCATACGTACGGCGAACCGTTCGGACCCAGTCGACGCCGACGCCGCGCACCGCCCGCTCGATCTCGTGACCTGTGCTGCGGGTCGGATTCAGGGCGGTAGACGACAGGATGTCCTGCCCTCCGGTAGCCGACGTATAGCTGTTGTCGACAATGATCGTGAGGTTGTCGCTCTTGTTGAACACCGCGTTGGCGATGCCGCTCGTCAAACCGTTGTGCCAGAAGCCGCCGTCGCCCATCACCGAGATCGCGCGCTTGGCCGCAGGCGCGTTGAGCGCGGCCGCGCTGGCGCCGCCGAGTCCGTAGCCCATCGTGGTGCTGCCCAGATTGAACGGCGGCAGTATCGAGAACAGGTGGCAGCCGATATCGGCGCTCACATGGTGCGTTCCCAGTTCGCGTTCGACCAGCTTCATCGCGGTGAAGATTGGGCGTTCAGGGCAGCCGGTACAAAAGCCAGGCGGCCGCGCGTGCACGTTTTCGTCGAGTGGCTTGCCCGCATCTGCAGAGGACGCAGACACGAGCGGGATGACCTTGCGCACGGCTGCCGGAGCCGCCTCCGGCGCGAGCATGCCGTATTGCTCAAAGAAGGCTCTCAGCCCCTTGAGCACGGTCGCAGTGTTGTACTCGCCCGCCAGCGGCAACATGTCCTTGCCATGCAGGACCGTGTCCGAAGTGGCTTGCCGCAGGATCGTATTGGCGTTTTGTTCGACGAAGTTCGGCTGGCCTTCTTCGATCACCAATACAGCGCGCTTGCCTTCGCAGAAGCGGTGCCACTCCGAGTCGATCAGCGGATAGGCAACGTTCATCACGTAAAGCGGCACTTTGGACTCGCCGTACACATCGGCAAGGCCGAGACGCTCGAGTGCGCGCAGCACGGTGTTGTAACTGCCGCCCTGTACCGCGATGCCGACATCGCCATCTGCGGCCTGGAAGAATTCGTTAAGCTGACGTTCCTCGATGAACTTCACCGCAGCGGGCCAACGGTCGTTGATCTTCTCCTGCTCGTGCACGAAGCTCGCCGGTGGCAGCACAATACGGCTCACGTCGCGGTTCGGATTCTCGAGCGCATCCTTGATCGAAAACGCCGAACGGCGATTGTCAGAGGCGACAAATTGCCCATGCACGTGACAAGCGCGAATGCGCAACTGCAGCATCACCGGTGTGTTGCTGACCTCGGACAGATCGAAACCATCCTTGACCGCCTGCACGATGCAAGGCAAGTTCGGACGCGGGTCCAGCAGCCAGATCTGCGACTTCATCGCAAACGCGTGGCTGCGCTCCTGCATGATCGAAGAGCCCTCGCCGTAGTCTTCGCCGACGATGATCAATGCTCCACCCGTCACCCCACCTGAAGCGAGGTTAGCGAGCGCATCGGAAGCGACATTGGTGCCAACAGTCGCCTTGAACGTCACCGCGCCGCGCAGCGGATAGTTCACCGACGCGGACAACGATGCCGCCGCGGTCGCCTCGCTCGCGCTGTTTTCGAAGCGAATGCCGTGATCGCTCAGGATGTCCTGAGCGTCCGCCAACACATCCATCAAGTGCGAGATGGGCGCACCTTGGTAGCCTGCAACATAGGCCACGCCTGACTCCAGCAGCGCCTTGGTTACAGCGAGAATGCCCTCTCCGCTAAAAACTTCGCCCGCGCCCAATCGCAACTTCTTCACTTCTTCGACAAATGACCGCTCAGCCATGGCGTTCCTTGTTCGTGGTCTGGTTGCGGATGACAGCCTCGTGTCACCCCTTACGAGAATTATAGTTTATGACTAAACATTTCCAAAATCATAGTTAACCCTGCGGCAACACCCTTTTTCATTTTTGACTCAGATCGTCCAAGCGTAAGCTGTGTGCGGGCGTTCCTCGTGCGCGTACGACCGTTCAGCTCCATACAAAACAATCTGGATAACTATAAAAGATGTGCTACGCCCCTATCTGGGGGCCGAAGAGGGTCGAAACTTCAAACGAGCAAGGATACCAACGGCACCCTGCTCGTGACTAACTCAGTCACCGATTTAGAATGTGTGACGGATCCCGATGCGTACCGCGGTCTGCGAGTTGTTACTCGACTGCTGTGCGAGGAATCCGTCATAGATATCCGCGTTTGCGCCGCCGGATGCTCTCTGATAGACGCCCATCATGTACACGTCGGTACGCTTTGACAGCCTGTAGTCGGCAAGAACGTTGATCTGATTGTACTTAGGCTTCTGGCCGTTGTAGTTCACCTTCGCTTCCGTGAATGTGTAGCCCGCGCCGAGCGTCGCCGCCGGCGTCACGGCATATTGAGCCCAAGCTTCGTAGTTGTTGAACGTGACCGAACTAGTGGTGCCGTTGGCGTCATCGAATCTTGTGTTTGTGTAGTCCAGACCGAGGAGTGCCGAACCGATCGCATAAGTGCCGCCAACGCCGATGATCTGCTCGTTGCCCGGGTGGCCGACGTACCCGAACGGCCCAACCTGGTTGACCTGATGGATCGGGCTGTTCGCCTGCCAATTGCCGTCCGGGAACTGAGTGGCCGGATTGCGAGCATAGAAGTAGCCCGCACCGACGTAAAGTGGCCCGTGCGAGTAGCTGGCGCCCGCGGCGATCGTGCTATTCGCGCCAAACGAACCGGCTACACCACCTGGCGCGTACATACCGCCGAACTGCAGGCCACCATAGTTCAAGCTCGTGTATTTGATCGTATTGTTGACCCGAAAGGCGTTGTTGGTATTGTCAATGTCCCCAGCGTGCGCAAAGTATCCCCCCCAGTTGCCGTTGAAGGTTGTTGGTCCGACGAAATCGACAATCAAGTCATACTGACGGCCCAACGTCAGCATACCTAAGTGCTCGCTCGACAGGCCGACGTAAGCCTGACGACCGAATCCGAGATTACCCTGCCCTAGCTTGCCTGTATTCAGGTCAAAGCCGCTTTCGATCTGAAAGAGGGTCTTCAAGCCACCACCGAGATCTTCGCTTCCCTTGAGACCCCAACGGCTGCCTTGGATAACGCCGCTTTGCATCTCGTACAGCTTCTTGCCAGCGGAATTGTTCACAAAGGTCAGCCCGTCTTCGACGATGCCGTACAGCGTAACACCGCTACTCTGCGCGAAAGCAGGAGCGGCAACCGTGCTTGCGATGGCAAGCGCCATAAGTGATTTCTTCATGCGATATTCTCCAAACCGGTTCTTAACGTTTCATATCGCCATGTACCTGCTAGCGACAAACTTTTAATTAAATTGGTAAAACTAAATATGGGCAAAACTAAATGGATATTTCTACTTTTAATACAAAGGTTCAAACCAACTGAATCAGGGCCCAGATTGCTTCCAAAATTTCGCAGACAGTCTGAGGCACCCCGGGTTAGAGAAGCAGTTACGCGGCTGCAACAGTCTCCCTGTATCCTGGGACATGCAGTACCTCATCCGCAGTTCCATGTCTGGAGACTCGACATGGCAGTGCAGACCCTATTCGCCCAATCGGGCCTTAAGCGAATCGATCTGGACGGTGGAAACGTCGCCGAGATTCTTAGGCTTGCCGTCGACGATCTGCCATTTGGCAAAGGGGCCTGTAATGTCGCCGTATTTATCGAATTGCACCGGTCCGATCAACCCAACGTAGCGAATCGGCTTGTGCTCCTTGAGAAGGGCAAGGCCGCGCTTGAATTCATCAGGACCTGCGCCAACAGGCGTCCCATCGACAGCCAACACCGTCCGGATCGCACCCTTGATCGATTCGGAGTCAGCCTTGCCGGCTTGCGCGATGGCGAGTCCGATCAGCGCAGCTGCGTCGTAAGCGCGATCGACGCCCGGCGCGGTGGCGCTAAAGTGGCTGTACCCGGGGAACGTTTCGGCAAAATAGCGAGTAGAAGCGGATGGTTCCGTGCCGGAAGACGTGCCATACGCTTGCGTCAGGTATTTAGGGCCGACCGCCTTGATGAACTCGTCGCTGTTGAGACCGTCGTTGAGCAGGAATTTCTGCGGACCGCCAGCTGAAATCCAGGTGCGCGTGATGGTGGCTCCGTCCGTGGGGTAACTGATCAGATAAAGCGCGTCGGGGTTGCTGGCAAGCGCTTTTGTGACTTCAGGCTGGTACGAAGCCTGTCTTTCATTATACGGAACGGCACTTACGACCGTGCCACCCAACGCGCTGAAAGCTCTATTGAATTCCTTATTAAGATTGACGCCATAGTCATTGTTGACGTAGATCACCGCGACCTTTTTGAGTTTCAGATCGGAGGCGAACTGGCCAGTCGCAATACCCTGCAACGCGTCACTGGTGATCGTGCGAAAAAACAGACCCTTGGTTTTGCCATCGCGCGCCAATACCGTCAAGGTTGGGGTACTCGACGCGGGGGAAATCTGAACGACATCGGCCGGTACCGCCACCGAGGTCAGCACGGGCAGCGTGACCGATGAAATGATGGAGCCGATGATCGCGGGCACGTGCTGTATGTCGACCAGTTGCCTCGCCACGTCGACGCCAACCGATCCCTGAGACTGGTCATCACGAATTTCGGCGTTCAGCGTACAGCCGTTGACGCCGCCAGCCTGGTTGAGGTCGCGGAAGGCCATCTGGATTGCCTTAGCACCACTCTGACCATATTCGCCTGCCGGCCCAGTCATTGGAACCACTACACCAATTGTCGTACTGCAAGCGGCGTGAGCCGCGCCGCAACACGCGAGAGCGAGAGCGGTTGCCGCAAGTTTGAAGGGGGCTTTCATCTTATATGTCTCCAGATTTTCACTTTAACGAGATGCAGCTGCGCGCTTTTTTTCGACTTTGATTGGGCGCGACAGAGTGCGAGCTTCACCCAGCAGGCCGCCTGGGCGTCGCATCAGGATGGCGACAAGCGCCACACCGATGAGAATCGGACGCAGCGCGGCGCTCTGCGTCTGATATTCGGTTGGAATTATCTGTCCGAGCACATAGCCCGATGCGCTCCACAAGGCCCACACCACAAGGCTGCCGACTATGGCGCCGCGGTTGTTGCCCGAGCCGCCGACGATCAGCATCGCCCACACCTGGAAGGTAAGAAGCGGGACGTAGTAGTCCGGCGAGATGAACCCAAAGAAGTGGGCTTGCAGTGCGCCGCCGAAGCCCATGATCATCGAGCCGAGGACGAAGGCCTGGAGCTCGTACCATTTGACGTTCTTGCCGAGCGACGCGGCCGCCGCCTGGTCTTCGCGAATGGCCCTCAGCACCCTGCCCCACGGGCTTGTCGCCAAAGTTTGCAACGCGATGTACAGGACCCCGACGATCGCGATCAACGCCAGACAGTTCAATGTCGAGAACAGCAGCGGTTTGCTGGCCATCGAGTCGAACATTTTCGGGATGAAACTGACGCCAAAGGGGCCACCCGTCCAGCCTTGCTGATTGGTCAGCACAAGCTGGATGACGATGGCGATACCGAAGGTAGTAATGGCAAGGTAATCCTCGCGTAGCCGCAGCGTAACGTAGCCGATCAAAGCGGCCAGAATGCCGGATGCGACGACTGCGCCCAGCCAACCGCACACAACAGGCAAGCCGAAGCCGCCAAACCTGTCAGCTACAGGAGGCGTGGTCAATAGGGCCGACGCATAGGCTCCGATTGCCACAAATCCTGCAATGCCCGCGTTAAAGAGACCGGTAAAGCCCCATTGGACATTCAGTCCCAGGCTTATGACCGAAAGAATCAGCGCAGTGGTGATGAAAAACTCGAGATAACTGATGGTACTCATGAAAGTCGTGCTCCGAACAGGCCATTGGGTCGAATCAACAAAACGGCGATCAGTACCAGAAACGCGATGGCAGCCCGGTATTGCGCCCCCACAAGTGCCACAGAAAGCGATTCCGAAATACCGATGATCAAACCGCCGATGACAGCACCAGGCACGCTGCCGATACCGCCCAAGATAGCTGCCGAGAAGAGCGGCAACAGCAGGTCGAAACCCATGTACGGCCGGACTTGGGTCAGCATGCCGCTTAGCGTGCCCGATACCGCGGCGAGCGCTCCGCCGAGCAGGCAGGCCGCGCGGATGGCTGCCTGCGTATCGATGCCGGCCACTCGGGCAAGGGGCGTGTTCTCCCCTGTCGCTCGCATCGACAGCCCAATGTGAGTGCGCGTAAGCAACAAGTGCACGGCGAGGACCAGCAGGAGCGTCGTTGCAACGATAGCGAGTTGGTCAGGCGTGACGCGTGCACCGGCAAACACCGGGAATGCGATCTGGATATCCTGCGTGAAATAGCGCGGCTGGGTACCGAACGCCAGTTCAATCAGACTTCGTAGCGCCAGCGAAACGCCGAAGCTTGCCATCACCACGACCATCCGGTTAACCGACGAGCGCAGGCGGGCGAACACCAGTTTTTCGAGCGCGAGTGCAAGCGCGCCCGTAAGCACGACGCTTGCGCACAGCGCGCCGATGAGGGGCCAGCCAAAAGACAGACTACCGATTGGGCTCGCGGCCGAACCGATCAGACCCACCAGCGAGTACGAAAGGTAAGCGCCCCAGCTGATGAAGTCGCCATGGGCGAAATTGGCAAATCGCAGGATCGAATAGGTCAGCGTAACGCCGATTGCTCCGAGTCCGATCACGGCGCCAAGCAGGATTCCGTCGAACAGTATTTGGAGGCTCATGTGCGCGGCTCCTGAGACGTATTGGGTTCACTCTTCATGCCGAGATACAGGTGCGCGACGGCGGGGTCGTCAAGAAGGGTTTTGGCGTCGCCCTCGTGACGCGGCGTGCCTTCGACAAGGATGTAGGCTCGGTCGGCGATCGAGAAGGCCGCGCGGACGTTTTGCTCGACCATCACAATCGTTACGCCGGTCGCGCGGACGTCCAGCAATTTGCTGAACAGCGTTTCGACCATCTTTGGCGACAGGCCTGCCGACGGCTCGTCGAGCATGATCACGCGTGGTTCGATCATCATGGCGCGACCGATCGCGACCATCTGCCGTTGCCCGCCGGACAATCGCCCGGCGAGATGCCCGCGCAGGCGCGCGAGGTCGGGGAACAGGCTGTATAGCCGCTCGAGGGCATGTCGCCGCTCCGCGCGCGGCAACTGATTGGCCGCGATCGCGAGGTTTTCGCCAATGGTCATGCTGACAAAGACGTTCTCGGTTTGAGGCACGAAGGCGAGGCCGTGAGCAATCATGCGATGTGCCGCGAGCTGCGAAATATCCTGGCCGTCCAGCGTAATCACGCCCGCGCTCTTTGGCACGAGGCCCGCAATGGCTTTAACCATCGTCGATTTGCCGGCACCGTTGGGCCCGAGCAGAATCAGGATTTCGTTTTCGAGCGCGTGAATGCTCGCGTCCTTGACAATCGGGATGCCGGGCTCGTAGCCGGCGGTCATGCCGGTCACGTTGAGAATGGTGGACTGGGTCACAGGGTGCCTCCCAGATAGGATTCGATGACGCGAGGATCGGCGGTCACCTGCTGCGGCGTGCCATGACAGAGCACCTTGCCGCGAGCCATGGCATACACGTCGTGACACAGTCGCGTCACCATGTCCATGTTGTGTTCGATCAGCAGAAAACTCATGCCGCGCGAATTGAGTTCCCCGATCCGGTCAATGATGGTTTCGAGGAGCGTGGGATTGACGCCAGCAGCGGGTTCGTCGAGCAAAATCACACTCGGTTTCGTCGCCAGTACACGTGCCAGTTCAAGCAGCTTGCGCTGGCCGCCGGACAGCACGCGAGCGGGTTGATCCGCGAGACGTCCGAGGGCGACGAACTTGATCAGCTCGTGGGCTTTCTCGACGTTCTCGCACTCCTCGCGTGCGACGCTTCGCGGAGAAAGCCAGTTACGCAACAGCTTTTCGCCAGGATGTCGCTGGAAGGAGACCAGCACGTTTTCGAGTACCGTCATCGCGGGAAACGGCTTGGGGATCTGAAACGTGCGGGCGAGTCCCATTGAAATACGCTCGTGCGCCGCGCCCTTGTGTCCCGGTTGGGCGTCAATAAGGATTTCGCCTTGACTCGGAGCGAGACTGCCTGCGATCAGGCTGAACAAAGTACTCTTGCCGGCACCGTTGGGTCCGATCAGGCCAGTGATACCGCCCCTCGCGACGGTGAGCGAGGCGTCGTCGACGGCCACGAGGCCGCCAAAGCGCCGCGTAACGCCCCGCGTTTCGACAATCGGCGTAGGGCGTGGTGCGATGTTGGATGTTGTCATGAACAGCTCCTCAGCGCGGCAGTAAGCTCGCGAGTGCGGCGTCGAGACGCTCAATCGCCACCGCGCGCGTCACCGGACCCGGCGACCAGCGCATGCATGTGCCGCGCGTGTCAGTGATCAGTCCGTGCGCCAGCAACTGGCGCTGCAGATTGGCGGCGTCAACGGCGGGCGGGATCGAAACCATGATGCTGCCACCGCGTTGCTCGTCGTTGCGCGGCGACAGCACTTGCAATCCGTGCGCATCGGCGATTTCCAGCAACTGATGGGACAGCGCCAGATTGTGTTCTCTCAGCGAGGCAACAGTTTGCGCGGCGACCCATTCGAGCCCGGGGCGTGAAGCAATGAACGGCAGATAGGACGGCGTGCCGGTATCAAACCGCCGGGCATCCAGAGCAAATGTGAACCGATCCAACGCCCAATTGAAGGGGTCCGGCTGGCTGAACCACCCGCGCACGCTGGGTTCGAGTACTTGAGCCAGATCCGGGCGCACATATGCCATGCCAGCGCCTGGTACGCCGCAGAGCCACTTCAGCGACGTAGCAAGCATGATGTCCACCGCCGGTGCATTGACGTCGAGCGGCAAAACGCCGACCGCCTGCGTCACGTCAAGCGCAATGAGGCTTCCGTGACTGCGCCCGCAGGAAACGAGCGCACTCAGATCCGCGCGCTTCGACGCGGTCGACGACACGTAAGTGATGAGCGCCAGCGCCACATCGTCCTGCCAGCGCGCAATGAAGTCCTCGTCTTCGACATAGGCGGCGCCGGGTCGCAAGGGGACAGTATCAAGCACGAAACCGCGCAGCTCGCTCAGTCCGGTCAAGAGGAAATGCAGGCTTGGAAAGCAGTCCTCTGCGACGAGAATGCGTCGGCCCCGCAGAGCTTTATCGGGCAGCGCGCCGACACATTGCGCGAACGCCTGCGTCACGTTTTCCGCAGCAAATACTGAACCGGCCGGCGCCCCGACGAGAGCACCCCAAGCGTCGAGCGTCGCCTGGCGCGCCTCAATAAGCGGCTCCCAACGGGCGTCACTCATCTGGCACCAGATATCGGTGAACTGGGCCAGCGCGGTGGCGACGGCCGTCTGCTGGCCGGGAAACCGGCCTACCGAATGGTAAAGCAGCCAGCCACTATCGTCCCTGTTATCGTAATCATGCATACGTTTGTTGTCCCATGGTTCATGAGGGTAGTGCCGCGCACTGCCGCCCACCGCTGTGCGCGGCAAGGAGTGAAGTGCGTAGAACCAACCGCGATGTCTCCGGCAACGCCAACTTGCCGTATTACTGTTGCTGTGATATATTTTGATCAAATGATTTTTTGATCACACCGACAGTGTTGTCATAAAAATTTTAGGTGTCAAGGAAATTTATGTTCGAAGAGAGCGTCAAGCGTGTCGTCAAGCGCGGCACGATGCAGGAAGCCATCTATGCGGATCTTCGCCTGTCGTTGATGAAGGGGCGTTTCGATCCAGGTCAGATGATGACGATCCATGCGTTAGCCGATGCCTTCGGCGCCAGCACGATGCCGGTGCGGGAAGCGCTCAGGCAACTGGTCGCCGAAAACGGCCTAAGCGTGCAGGCCAACGGCACGATTCAGGTGCCAGCAGTCAGCGTAAGCCGCCTACGCGATCTATGCACCGCACGTCTGGCATTGGAGGGGCTCGCTACGCGCATGGCGTGTGAACGGCTGGACGCGGCCACGCTGCGGCATCTGAAACGGCTGATCGACGAGCACGAGCAATCGATTGAGCATGACGGCATATACAGCAGCCTCGAAAAGAACCAGGAATTTCACTTCCTCATCTATGCGGCGTCTGGTTCGAGCGTGCTGCCGTCACTGATCGAAAGCCTGTGGTTGCAATACGGCCCGTACATGCGGGTGATTTCGCGCCATGTCGAAACTGACACGTCCAGCACGTTCCAGCGTAACGGCACTGACTACCACCACGTGTTGGTGACGGCCTTCGAGAAAGGCGACGCCGACGCCGCCCAGGCGGCAATGGAAGCAGACATCCAGCGCACCACCGATTTGCTGCTCGACGTATTGGCAGCCCAGACAACCGCGGGTCCCGCCAACACCTCTTTCACACTCCATTCGCCTGAACGACCATGACCGAACGCACCTTGCTTTTGACCGAAGCCGCCTCCGGGCTCTCCGCGCACTTCACGCTCGCCAGTGAGCAAGCGCCTGAGAACACGGCGTTTTTGTGGGACTTTCTGAGTGAGCCGCGGGAAATGGCCGCGATCCATGCGATGTGGACAGGCCCGGAAATTTCGTGCCCGATTCCGTCGAATATGCTTGTGCCAGAACAGATCGCGCGCGTACTGCCGCCTGAAAACGCGACCCTCACGCCGCAGCCGGGCGACTTGGTGCTGGCCTACGTGCCGGCACGCATGTGGGGCGGCAATCCCGCGCCGATTTTCGATCTGGGTGTGTTCTATGGGCCGGGGGCCAGGATGCTGTTTCCGATCGGTTGGCTGGCAGGGAGCGTTGTAGGCAAGGTGCCTCCGCAAGAGTTGGCCGGACTGGCGCAGGCATGCGGAGCGATCCGCAAATCGGGCTCGTGCGTGCTATGCCTGGAGCGCGCCTGAGTGGGCTCGGTCGACTCCTTCGAGCGGGTGTTCTGGTGCAAGGATGCACCGCCCGCGCCATCGTTTCCCGCGCTGACGGGCGAGCTGAAATGCGATGTCGTGATCATCGGCGCCGGAATTATGGGCCTCTCGTGCGCGCTGGCTTTGCGCGAGCATGGCGTCGATGTTGTGGTGCTCGAGGCGAATGAGCCGGGCGTGGGTGCGTCGGGCCGCAATGGCGGTCTGGTGGTGCCGAGCATGCCGCGCCTCGGGCCGTCTGATGCATTGCGTCTGCTCGGACCGGATTACGGCGCGCGCCTCCTGGCGATGGTGGCTGACTCGGCGCAGCACGTGTTCGAGCTGATCTCACGTTATGGATTGCGCTGCGACGCCGTGCAGCGTGGCTGGTTGAACCCAGCCCATGCGGCAGAGATGGTTCCTGCCCTCCAGCTCCGCGCGCATGACTGGGCACGCGCCGGTAGCCGGGCCGTCTGGGTGCCACGAGACGAGGCCGTTTGCCGCATTGGAAGCAGCCAATTCCACGGCGCCCTGTTCGACCCCAGCGGCGGCCACCTCAACCCATTGGCCTACACCCGTGAACTCGCGCGTGTGGCAGCGTCGCTCGGTGCACGCATCTACGGCAATAGTCCGGTTAGCGCAGTCACCGGAGCAGCCGGTCAATGGCGCGTCGCCAGCGCCCAAGGCACCATCAGTGCGCGCGTGCTGCTGCAGTGTACGAATGCCATGCGCCTTCCGGGAGCAGCACCGCTGGCGCCACGCGTCGACAGGAGTTTCGTGCCGCTTGGCGTCTATGAGCTGGCTACCGCTCCCTTGCAGGATGCGGTGAAAAAAACGCTTCTGCCGGGTGATGAAGCGCTCTCCGATTCGCGCAACAATCTCTTCGCCTGTTGCCGTACTGTCGACCATCGGCTGGTCACCGGCGGCATGGCACCGGTCACTCATCTTGGTGCCGAGGGCCGTCTGAGACGCGCACTGGGTCGGCGGCTGCAACGCATCTTTCCGCAGCTCGGGCCCGTTTCGTTCGACTACGTATGGCGCGGAACTGCTGCGTTGACGCCCGATTTCCTGCCGCGGCTCCTTACTGTGGCCGAGGGATGGTATGCGCCACTCGGATGCAATGGTCGGGGCATTGCCATGTCGACGTCGCTGGGTCGCCGGCTGGCGGACTACCTGGCTACCAGTGACGCGACTGACCTGCCGATCCCCACGGGTCAGCCGCTACCGATTGCGCTGCATAGCGTCGCCCGGTACGTACCGCAAATGCTGTTGCCGCTGGGGATCTTGCAGGATCGGTTGCGCAAATAGCGGCGGCCGTCTGAATCAGCGCAGCAACACCTGTCGTAACGAACTATCCTCTGCGGGCTGGTTTGAGTGGCGCGCGACAATTAAGAAGTCCGCTCGTGCGTGTTGCCTCACTGAAGAATGTTACCCGACGAATTGTTGTCGTTTTACCTTCCTCATCTCTTTCACGGTCTTCCGGGCGCGGAGCGCCCGAACCCGTCATCGTTTGCTTTCCGCAGCTCATGCTTCAGCAGGTATGGCAGCCGGCTTGCTTAGACCACCCGTGATCAGTTCTTTCACGCGCTCGGCGCGCCATGCTTTGACCCGGCGTTGCAACGTTCGCAGTTTTTCTTGACTGGCATAGGCTTCCGGAAACATCGCGGCCAACCGGTCCATCAATACGTTGGCTGGCACAGAGGGCTCTGCAACCAGCCATCCTTCGATTAGCGGCCACGCGTCGGCGAACGGATCCACTCGACTTCTCCACCAGTGCTTTGCCTTGGGTTGCTTTCGGTGTGTTGGACGTGCTTCGCTTTCCTTCCATGCCGAAGACAGGCTCGCGAGGAAGACGGCAACGTCTGATTCGTCCGTTGGTCCCTCCGCAGTACTCACGCCGTGGGCCGCGAAGTCGCTCAATATCTGCTGAGTCGTTCGCATCTCTTGCAGCAGCCGCACAGGATCGAGGCCTTCGAACTGCGCCTTCAGTTTCTCCTTGATAGCGGGTTCGACGCTGTCGTGCGCCAGAAGCCGATCGCACGGCGTCGCCGGCGCGAAGTAGACCTTGTGCACGCGTGCGCCGTCGCGCATCTTGGACTTCAGCTTGAACGAAGGCTAGTGTACTGAGTTAGAAGTTCATGGAATTTATTGATCACTGCGTTGTCCGTCGTATAGTTGGTTCGATACGACGGAGGCGCGATGAAAGGTCGACCGAAAGCGGAGTTGGTGTTGAGTGAATCGGAACGTGAGCAGTTGCAGGCTTGGTCGCGTCGGCGCAAGACAGCTCAAGCGCTCGCCCTGCGCTCGCGCATCGTTCTGTGCTGCGCCAGCGGCACCAGCAACAAAGTCGTAGCCGACACGCTTGGCGTCACGCCGCAGACGGTAACGAAATGGCGTGCGCGCTTTCTCAAGCAGCGACTTGATGGATTGCTCGACGCGCCTCGGCCGGGCGCGCCACGCACCATTGATGATGCTCGGGTCGATGCACTTATCGCCAAGACACTGGAAGAGCAACCGACGAAAGCGACACACTGGAGCACGCGCACCATGGCGCGCGAAAGTGGTCTGTCGCAAACGGCGGTGAGTCGGATCTGGCGCGCGTTTGGCCTGCAGCCTCATCGTCAGGAAACCTTCAAGCTGTCGACCGATCCGCAGTTCGTTGCCAAGACGCGTGACATCGTCGGTTTGTATCTCGATCCGCCGACCAAGGCCATGGTGTTGTGTGTGGACGAGAAGAGCCAGATTCAGGCACTGGACCGGACTCAACCAATTCTGCCATTGGCCCCCGGTATAGCCGAGCGCCGTACGCACGATTACGAACGCCATGGCACCACGACGCTGTTCGCGGCCCTGGATATAGCTACCGGAGAAGTCATCGGCCAATTGCATCGGCGTCATCGAGGCACTGAATTCCTGAAGTTCCTGCGTACGATCGAAGCCAACGTCCCCCCTCAATTGGACGTGCATCTGGTGATGGACAACTACGGGACTCACAAGACACCGACCGTTCGCGCCTGGTTCGCTCGTCATCCGCGTTTTCATATCCATTTCACTCCAACATCGGCTTCTTGGCTTAATCAAGTGGAGCGTTGGTTTGCCACGTTGACTGAAAAACAAATCCGGCGTGGCACCCATCGTTCAACACGCCAGTTGGAAGACGCGATTCGCCACTATCTCGACATCTACAACGCTGAGCCGCAGCCCTTCATGTGGACAAAATCTGCTAACGACATCATGGCCAGCATCGAACGATTTTGTTTGCGAATCTCTAACTCAGGACACTAGAAGAAGTTAATGTATAGCCGCGATGACACGTACAGCTTTGCCAGAGCATTCCTGGCATCGGTGCCGCTCAAGCGGCCATAGCCGACCAGCCGCCGCACGACAGAACCGTTCTTCTGCTCGACCCAAGCTTGGTCGTTCTTCCTGAAGGCCCGCGAGCGGGTCTGCTCAAGGCCGCGTCCCTTGCAATAGTCGAAGACACTCTGGTTCATGAAGGCCCCATCGTTATCCGAGTCCAGTCCAAGCATCGCGAATGGCAGATCAGCAGCCGCTTTCTCACGCCCTTCAATTACCAGCATCTGGTTGCGCAGCCGCATGGCTACACATTCTGTCCAGCCGCTCGCGATGTCGGTCTAACCACGGGAAACTTTGGTTAAGGACCTTCGCAGATAGTGTTCGACGGCAGCTTCCTTTCAATCTGAAAAACTGGCACTTTATGAAACACCGTATTACCTCACCGCACCCGACCCGGGCGAATAGCGCTCGGGAGGTTGTTGCGGTGTTTCTCAAGTTGGGGTTGACGTGCTTTGGTGGTCCCATAGCCCATTTGGGATACTTCCGCCGGGAATTCGTCGAGCGGCGCCGCTGGCTCGATGACGAAACTTTCACCGATCTGGTCGGACTCTGTCAGTTCCTGCCAGGCCCGGCGAGCAGCCAAGTGGGTTTCTCCATTGGTCTCTTGCGAGCCGGGTGGATCGGGGGACTCGCGGCCTGGTTCGGATTTACGCTGCCTACGGTGCTGCGCAGGCAGTTCCCGGCCCTTTGTTCACGTTCGCGGCATTTCTCGGCTGGATGATGGCCGAAGCGCCTAATCACTGGACCGGCGCATTGCTCGCTTCTGCGGGTATTTTCCTCCCGGGTCGCCAGCAATGTCTGGATGGTCGATTCGAAGCACCTTTCGAGGATTTCGCATAACCTGAACGCGTCGAATGTCAAACACGCTGCTTAGGATGTCTAATTCCGCGCTGAGTTGCACCAACGAAAAATCGTTTTCCTGCCGCAGCGCGCGGTGGATGGAGGCCGCAGTGCTGTCCACGTTCGGGACCAGCGCCAGTACCTGCGACTTTTCAATTTGCTCTTTCGAACTTTGATAGGTCTCGATATCCAGCGCGATCGCCCACAAGATCTGCTTCGCGTGATCCCTGAGCGCAAGGTCAGAAAATTGCCCCGCCAGCGTGATTGACTGCGCAAACGCATCGCACTCAGTCAAAATAAATCCATGTGTTCATGGATAAAACGATGCAACTCCATCAATAGCTGTTAGCGGCGGTGTAAAAGCGCATATAGATGGCGGCGGGCGATGAGAAACGTTCGCCGCCGACCGTTTCGCCGCCACCTTAAAATGGGTCGTCTGCGTCGGCGGGATGAGCGTTTCTGAGGTCAGCGCGTTGTTGATGTTGCAGTTCAAAAAGCTCAAGCTGGTAGTGCATACAGATACGCTCGCGCAGGTCATCCAGCAGTTCTACGACGGCGAGCGCCTGATCAGCGGACCAGTTCTCGGGGATCAAGAAGTTGAGCCCTTTTATGATCCCGGACGGTAAATGAACTCGCGTCATGGTTTTTTCTTCGCGGCTTTCGCTGCAGTGCGTTTTTTGGCGAGTTCTTCCGCGCGTTCGCGTGCCTCCTTCACACGATAGGATTCGCCTTCGATGACGACGACTTCGGCTCGATGTACGAGTCGATCGACCAGGGAGACGACGCAAGCAGCGTTAGGGAATACTTCCGCCCATTCCTTGAATGGCCTGTTTGTCGTGACCACTGTGCTGGCGGTCCCATATCTGCGACTAATGAGCTCAAATAGCAAATCGGCGTGGCGGTTTGAGTAGGAGAGGTAGCCGACTTCGTCGATGACCAATATATCGGGCGAAGCGTAACGGTTAAGCCTGCGACGCAAAGTCGAGTCACTGTCAAGTGCGGCTAGTTCGCCGAGCATTTGGCCCGCTGTAGTGAATAAAGCCGTGTGACCGTGAACGATTGCCTGATGGGCTAGATTGAGCGCAAGTGTTGATTTGCCAACGCCGTTCGGCCCGATCAATACGACGTTTGTTTGGTCCTTGACGAACTCCATCGTCATTAATTCTTCGACGACGGCGCGATCGCACCGCTTAGGCCACGTCCAATTGAAGTCGCAAAGCGGTTTGAAGCTGCCCAGGTGCGCATCGCGGATGCGCCGCTCCAGAGAACGGCGGGAGCGCTCGTCCTCCTCCCACTGCACGAGCGGCGCGACCCACGGCTGGGCGGCAACGTCGGACCAATGCGTCAGAAGGCCATAAAGGCGCAGTGCGTTCGCGCGAGTTTGCAATTCATCAGGCGTGTTCATCAGCGTCTCCGGAGATTTGATCGTAGGTGTCGAGCCGGTGAGGTGTCACCAGCGTGTCTTTCTTGCGCACGTGTTCGGGCAAATCAATGACGACAGGCGGCGGTGCCTGGCGCGTCTCTCGCCGGCGCTCCAACGCGAGACGCACCGGGTTTGGATGAGGTGCCGCATCGCTGGCGAGTGTTTCTTCAATTGCCGCCTGAAGTTCGGCGGCGCCATAGCGGTCAAGCAGCTGCAGCAAATGCGATGTAATGTTGCCCAGATTTCCACCGAGTTCAGCGGCGCGTTGCATGAGCACGTGGCTGGCAGGCGCTGCTTGACTTAGATGATCGAGGCCGCGGTGATGACGGGCCTGGCGTTTGATCTGAACCAGCTGTTCAATATGCGCGGCAATCTCAACCTGTGCGCCGCGATCGTAACTGCGCTCGTGGGTAGCGAGTAGCGTGATGCCATCAAGGATGCGTACCTGACGAGGATCGGCGCGCACCGTCAGTGTGCGGCGTACGTGCGTATGCGGGATGGTGTAGTCGTTCAGATCGAAGCGCACGTAAGGGGTCTTGCCAACGCTCACCTCCAGCTGCAGCTCACACGGATAAGGATTGTCGGGCAGGCCGAGCAGACTTGGCTGCTCACGCTCGAAGGCTTCACGCACGGTCATCGTCGGGTCCTCGCGGCAAGGACGATTTGCAGCAGGACCGGCGCACCAGAGCGTGGCCTGAGCATTCAGATCGTCAATATCGGTGAACTTGCGGGCCGCAAAGAAGTTCTCGCGAACATAGCGTATAGCGCGTTCAACCCGTCCCTTCTCATTGCCCCGTGCGACCGCGACCGGGCGGGGTTCATAGCGATGATGGGCGGCGAACGCAAGAAGCTGGGGATTGAAACGGATCGCGTCGCCTTGACGCTCAAGAACAGCGCTCTTTAAATTATCGTAGAGCAGCACTCGTGGCAGACCGGACCATGCTTCGAAAGCGCCCGCATGGCCCGCAAGGAAGCTGTCCATGCGGGCATCGAGAAAGAAGTGCAAGTAAATTTGGCGCGACCACGACAGGACCATTACGAAGGCCATCAGTGGTCGACGCGCGCGACCAATTTGCAGGTGATCGAAATGTGCCCAATCGACCTGTCCTTGCTCACCCGGCAGAGTCCGAAGACGCAAATAAGCCTCAGTGATCGGTCGGGGACGGTGCACCGAGATCAAATGCCGGAAGTGATGATGATTACCGCGGTAGCCGCGCTCACACACCATCGCATAAAGGCGGCTCGCCGTGAGCGACGGAAACTTCTTGAGCGTTTCGTGAATGAACGGCAAGTATGCGTCGATCTGCGAAGGCCGCAGCAGGCCACCCGTTCTGGGCAGTCCGGCCTGCGCGAGCACCCGGTGAACCGTACCGTGGTGTACATGCAATTGGCGCCCGATGGTGCCAGCACGCCATTTCTCAACGTGGTAATAGCGCAGGATTTGTGCTTCGAGCTCCGCGGTGATGCTCATGGGTCTTCTCCAGTTATGTCTGTAGTAGTACGAACATATCGAGGAACCCGACCATGCAATGCTCCAAGGCGTACCAATGTCGAGCAAGCGCGTTGACAGAAGTGGCACTGCGCAGGCAAACGCCTCCGAATGTCGGGCGCGGTTGCTTTGGCCGCCGTTGCCGGGTTCGCTTGCAGTAGAGCACCGGCGGCAGCCGATGGGGAACCCTGATGTGTCACTTTATTTAGACGCGCGCGATAGCGGCGCATTCGCTCGGCATGCGCGAGGCGTCCATTGCGGCTGCGCTGGTAGCGACTTCCGGCTTCCCGGACCCCGTTCTGACGGGCCGCGCCCGAGCAGTCGCCATCGCAGTAAATCTGGCCGCGATCGCAGTAGCGGCAGATGACCACCTGCGCACGGCAGCGCGCACAAACGTAAAAGCGGCCCGTCGCCGGCATCGCAAAATTCCGTCAATGCCGAGGCGATATCGACAGAGCCGGCCGAGCGTGCAATACTCATTGCACACCCTTGCTCCGTGCACGCGTGGGGTCTGACATCGGTGGGAACTTGGCGGTTTGAACCGGTGTCAGGCCGTTTCTCCGGCGGTAAGCTCTTGTTTTACCCCCTTCGTATTCTCGCGTCACCCAAACATCAGCCGTACGCAACATCGCCGGGCGCGTCTTTACTCGCCCTCCGGGCTCCCTTCGACGCGCCGATATCATCTCGCTCAACCGAAATACCCGACATCCTCACAAAAGTTCGAAATACGTCTCAGTCAGTGTTAAAGCGGGCCGCCGCCGTTTAAACGCGCTTTCTGACCGCCATTCACAATAGCTCCATGCGAAAGGTCAACCACGGGAAAGCGGCTTTTGCCGCATTGTAGACAGGCCTATCGGGGCTGCTCCCGCAGCTTGCAATCCGTAGCAATTACGTCACACTTTCTTTTCCGGCATTTATTGCTCAGGTATCCGTCCCGATTCAATTTCGTGGCCCGCGTATTGCGGGAGGAAGGTTTGAGGTGCGCGGGGGTTTACAGCCATAGGGTGCTTTTGCTAGAGAGCGTCTTAAAAAAGGGTCCGTCAGTAAAATCTATGGGCGAGTTCTGGCTCAGGAAGTTTGCCAAGTACGTGATATAGCGAGAGTTCCGTCATTTTGAAGGTGCGATATCCATAGGCTTTTCTCATAGTGACTTTGGCTTTGTTGTTCAGTCCCTCAACGATGCCACTGGAGAACGCCTTTCGCGCCCGGAAATAGTTGAGCAACAGCTCTCGATGGGTGCGTACTGTGCGAGCGAATTTCTTGAGCGGGTCGATGCGCGAGCGCATGACCTCGCTGCACCACTGATCCAGGAATTTGCCTGCCCATGCGGGTGACTCGTAGTCCCAGAATTGCTGGAAGTATTCTTTGAAGAGGTAGGCCCGTACGCTCTTGAGGTTATAGCGCAGCACCTCACGCAGCTTGATGCGCTGGGAGTCGGTCAGGTTCCCCGGGCGCTTGAGCAGACACCAGCGCGACTTCTTGAGCACCGGCTCGTAGCCGTCCTTGACCAGTTGGCGTGCTTCGCCCGCACGGATTTCGTCGATGGCAAGATTGAGTTTAGCGACGATGTGAAAGCGGTCCAGAATGTTCAGCGCCCCCGTGCAATGCAGTTTGATCATGTCCAGATAGGGTTTCCACATGTCCGAACACACAAACTCGATGCCCTGCGCCAGTTCCGTGCCGATCATATCGAAGAACTTCTGGAACGCTTCTTTGGTGCGCTTCTCGCCCACCCAGAGCAGGCGCGTGCAGCCCGCCTCGATCTGGTAGACCAGTGTCAGATACTCATGACCACGACCGTAGGCGATTTCGTCCACGCCGATGGCCCGGATATGCCCCAGCTCGCGATGCTCCAGACCCCATTGCACGACATAGGCCACGGCCTGTTGGACCTTCTCCCAACTGGTGTGGAAGGACTGTGCCGTGTCCTTCCATGAAAGCTTGCGCGCCCAGTGCGCCAGGTACAGCATGTACGCCCTGGTCAACTGGTGCTTGCCCATTGCCCAGGGCACCTCCTCTACTTTGACCCCGCATCGCCTGCATTCCACGCGCCTCATGCTGTACAGTAAAAACACCGCAAAGCCCCAGATCGGGATGAACTCGAAGCGGCGTTGG
This sequence comes from Caballeronia sp. SBC1, assembly GCF_011493005.1. Taxonomy (NCBI): domain Bacteria; kingdom Pseudomonadati; phylum Pseudomonadota; class Betaproteobacteria; order Burkholderiales; family Burkholderiaceae; genus Caballeronia; species Caballeronia sp. SBC1. Next base: position 124,451 of record NZ_CP049160.1, on the reverse strand, counting down.
GGCAGTTGGTCGTAGCCCCTGGCGGGTTGATGGCATCCTGAGCAGCACGCTCTGGAGCCTTTGCGCGGGCGCACATCGATCTCGATAGTATTGCTATGCATGCACAAGCGGGCGGTACCGTAGACGAAGCCGGGGAAATGGTGGCAGGCATTAAGCAGACGAGTCAAAAGCATGAGCAACAAATCCAGAAACGTTTCTCAGGAAACAACCATGGCCAATATTGCGGCCACGACCCTGGCACAGTATTGCCCCGACCTCGAAAGTTGGCCACAGCGCTGGCAGTATGACGAAGACGATCTTCCTATAGGGCGTGATATTGTCGAATGCTTACGCCCGTTCCTGCTTGACCTGCTGAGCCGCGAACTCACGCCAAAGACACTGCGACGCCATCGCGACAATCTCTGGCTGCTGGGAGGTGAATTGATCCGCAGGCGTTACGAGGACACCAGGCTCAAGAAACTGCCCGCGCAAGAGGCCATCGCCGAGTTGATAGAACCAGACGGCGGCCCTCTGATCTGGCCACGCATCAGCCAGACTGATCAAGACTCCCTGGATGCCACCTGTCGCAGGCTATACAGGTTTCTCGAAGCCCGGGAAAAACCGGCAGCTAAAGGGTAGCGTCCTGACACGGCTTACCCACCGAGTGCTTCGCACCTATGGACAAGCCGCCTTGTGTGCCAGTGAAAGGCACCTCGGCTTGTCCACAGGCAAGCTCGGTGGATAAGCCTGCACCTGCGCATAACATCGTTCAAAAGAACCATACCTGAACTACGAAACCACCCATAAATTCCGCCGACCAAGCTAAAAAAGCAACTAAGTGTTCAGGCGAAACGGATTTCAAATTCTGAGCCATAGCCGGCGAGCAGCTTCGCGATCTCAGCATCGATGGTTTCCTTCGTCCAGGTGACGAAACGTCGCCAGTGATACTTGGCGTGCTTCCAGACGATTTCAATCAGGTTCAGCTCGGGACTGTAGGGCGGCAGATAGAAGAGCACCATGCGATGCTCGAGAAACCACCGGTCGATCCTTTCCCGATCGATGTTGTGATGAATCGAGGCATTGTCGAGCACCACGACCGTCATCAAACCGGGCTTGCCTTCCTGCGCGATCTGATCAAGAAACTGGATAATGTCGGGGCGTTTTATGGTTGCCTTGCGGGCTTCATGCCTGAGCAGGTTCGCACCGAAATCAAATGCACCGAGGACCGAGCGTCTGCAATGCGGCTGAGGAACAACACGGTGTGGCTCACCAATGGGCGACCAGCCACGTTGCACCGGCGGCGAAGCGGAGAACCCCGACTGGTCGAAGTAAATCAGGCGGCACGCCCCATCGCGAGCGGCCTGCTGCAACTTTGAGAGCGTGTCTGCTTTCACGGCGAACTCCTGTTCGTCGCGTTTTTTTTGAGCGAGTAGCGGCCACGCTTGTAGGAAAACCCGGCGCGCCTGAGCGCCACCGACAGCGTTTCCAGGCGGCATGGCAAAGGCTGGCCATGTACCTCCTCAATGCGCAGCGCAATCTGCCTGAGTGTCATCGATTCGGCGCGGGCCGATTCGACGGCAGTGGCGACCAGCGCATCAGACAATGCGCGGGGCCGCCCGCCCTTATGTCCGCTCAGCAAACCACACAGGCCCCTGTCGTTCCAGGAATGCGCCCAGTTGTACACCGACTTGTCGCTCACCTCGAGCTCAACGGCGATCTCATGAACCCGCCGTCCGCCGGCAAGCTCCAGCAGACCCAGCCCACGGGTCCGAAAGTCTTGATGAGGATGCTTGCGCGACAGCTGTTGCAAGGTCTTCTTCTCCGGTTCAGTCAATTCAACGGCACATTTCACGGGCAGGCATGAATATTCCACGCCAAAGTGAACAGGGATTCCACGGCAAAAAGAACACGAATTCCACGGCAAAGTTAATGCCGATTCCACGGCAAAAAGAACAGGGTTTCCACGCCATCGCGAACAGGAATTTGAGGTGGCGGCGACGCGGGTCAACGGTGGCACGATCGACAGTTTTGTCGGGAGTGCCGAATGGCAAATGTCAGGTTGACCATGCGCAAAATCAGGGAAGTGCTGCGGTTGCATTTCGAGTGTGACCGCAATCAGAGGGAAATCGCCGACGCGGTGGGTGCCTCGACGACGACGGTGTGGCATTACCTGCGCCGCACGCGGCTGGCAGGGCTGAGCTGGCCGCTGCCACCGGAACTGCTGACAGACGACGCGGCGCTCGAGGCAAGGCTGTATCCGCCGCCGGCGCGGCGCGAGCCAACGCGCGGCATGCCGGACTGGCCGACGGTGCATCGCGAGATCGGCAGGAAAGGCGTCACGCTCGATCTGCTGTGGCAGGAATACAAGGCGCAGCATCCGGACGGCTGCGGCTACAGTTGGTTCTGCAAGGCTTACCAGGAATGGGCACAGCGGCTTCCGGTCACGATGCGGCAAACGCACGTGCCGGGCCAGAAGCTGTTCGTCGACTACTCGGGCAAGAAGCTGGGCATCATCAACCCGGACACCGGTGAAATCCGCGAGGCCGAGTTGTTTGTCGCTGCGCTCGGCGTGTCCGGCTTCACCTTCGCGGAACTCACGTGGACCCAGCAGTTGCCAGACTGGATCGGCTCGCACGTGCGCGCCTTCGCGTTCTATAACGGTCTGGTCGAGATACTGGTCCCTGACAATCTAAAATCGGGCGTGCACAAGCCGGGGTTTTACGATCCGGACATCAATCCAACCTACCAGGAAATGGCTAGGCATTACTCCGTGGCCGTCATCCCGGCTCGCAGTAAAAAACCGAGGGACAAGCCGAAAGCGGAGCTGTCCGTCCTCCTGGTGCAGAGATGGGTCCTCGCCCGCCTGCGCAACCAGCGCTTCTTCAGCCTGGGCGAGGCTAACCGGGCGATCGCCGCGTTGCTGAGTGATCTGAACAACCGGCCCTTCAAGAAGCTGCCTGGCTCACGCCGTAGCGTCTTCGACGAAATCGATCGCCCGGCACTCAGGCCGTTGCCCGAGCAGCCCTATCAGTACGCGGAGTGGAAGGTCGCGCGTATCGGCCCGGACTATCACGTCGAGCTAAATCAGCACTATTACTCGGTGCCGTATCGCTACGCGCGCGAACAGGTTGACGTGCGCCACACGATCAACACCGTCGAGATCTTCCATCGCGGCCAACGCATTGCCGCTCACGGCAAAAGCGCTCGCCGTCGTTACCACACCACGATCGACGCGCACATGCCGCCGGAGCACTTGGCTGTTGCCAAGGGCTGGGATCCGGAGCGGCTGCGCAACTGGGCCGCCGACATCGGCCCGCATACGGCAGCCGTCATCCAGCACCTGCTGGGTGCCCGCAAGCATCCCCAGCAGTCGTATCGCACCTGCCTGGGTGTGCTGCGCATGGGCAAGGACTACGGGCGCGACCGGCTCGAAGCTGCTTGCCGCCGCGCCATCGATCTGAAAGCGCCGAACTACAAGTTCATTGACTCGACGCTAAAGAACGGCCTGGACCGGGAGCCCGAACCCACTACCGTGCAGGCCGACCTGCCGCTTGTGCATGCCAATGTGCGCGGGCCTTCGTACTATCACTGAAGCTGAAAGGGAGTCTATATGCTGCATCATCCCACTGTCGACAAACTACACGCGCTGCGCCTGCCCGGCATGGCGGCGGCGCTTGCCGAGCAACAGTCCCAGGACGGCATTGACCGGCTGGGCTTTGAAGAACGTCTGGGGCTGCTGGTCGAGCGTGAATCCAGTGAACGTGACTCGCGACAAACGGCGGCCCGGCTGCGTCGGGCCAGACTGAAGGTCCCCGACGCGTCGCCCGAGGACATCGACTATCGCACCCCTCGCGGCCTGGACCGGGCGCTCACCGCCCGGCTGCTGACCGGTGAGTGGCTTCGGGAGAGGCAGAACCTTATCCTGGTTGGTCCGACTGGTCTCGGCAAGAGTTGGTTGGGCTGCGCCTTCGCCATCCAGGCGTGCCGCCAGGGGTTCTCCGCCTGCTATCTGCGCGTGCCGAAACTAAACGACGAACTGGCGATTGCACACGGCAGCGGGCGCTATGCGCGATGGCTCGCACAACTTGCCAAGACGGATCTCGTGATTCTCGACGATCTGGCAATGGCGCCGCTGACCGATTCCGCGCGGCGCGACCTGCTGGAGGTGCTCGATGACCGGCACGGACACCGATCCACGCTGGCCACCAGCCAAATTCCAGTGGAGCACTGGCATGAGGCAATCGGCGAACCCACCGTCGCCGACGCGATCCTTGACCGACTCGTGCACAACGCTCATCGCATCACGCTCGCGGGCGAATCGCTACGCAAGACGCGCAGTCGATTGACCGCAAAGCCGCAGTCCGAGTAAAAAGGTAAAGGTCCCGCGTCGCTACGCTCCGCTTGTTCGCGATGGCGTGGAATCCTTGTTCACTTTGCCGTGGAATCACGATTCACTTTGCCCTGGAATGGCTGTTCACTTTGCGTGGAATACGCACAGGCAGGCGGTCAGGATCAGATTGCCTCTCAGACTCGCCATTCTGAAATTCGTTTACTCGACACACTTATCATGACGACCATGCTTTTCGCCGCGTATTATTTCATCGCAAAATCGGCTGCGAAGACTGACACACGAGTTCGTCCCATACAAGGCTGTACAAAAACAGAACGCTGCGGGATAGCACCATGAGCAATAAAGTTTTCCCCGGAAATGTCGTGCCGTTGTCCGTGATTTCTTGCTCCGGACGCAATGCGTTCGGCCTGCCAACATCTGCTGAGAGCGTTGGCATGTTCCGCATTCGCAGACCGCGAACGCACATAGGCGCAATTGACCTATGGCCAGCGAGAATTGAACGAACTGCGTGGATAGCCGATGTCGAAAATTGAAGGCGGAAACGTAGCTCGCCCTAGGCAACGGAACAAGATCAACAAGGTCAATGTCGCGGCTGATCTGACTGTTGAACAGATGCGACTGCGGATGGGCGTCCTCGTCGAAGAGGTGGCCGCACTCCGCGAGGCGGCGAAGGAAAAAAACGCACTCAAAGAGTTGGTGACGCAATTACGCGATGCGAATCAAAACTTGGTGATAGCAACGCTTAACGCTCAGTCTCTGCAAGACGAAGCTGAGGTGATGAATCGCAAGCAGCAAGAATATCTCTCGATGTTGGCGCACGAACTGCGCAATCCATTGGGGCCGATCACTACCGCGGCGACAATGCTCGGAAAGATTTCGGGCGCGTCACCTCAACTGCTCAGGCTTCAGCAAATCATCAGTCGGCAGGCCGTTCACATGGCCCGGCTGCTCGACGACCTTCTAGACGCCGCTCGGATAAATAGCGGCAAAGTGACGCTTCTCGTTCAACCTGTCGTGCTCACCGAAGTCTTCGACCGTGCGGTAGAAACTGTTCAACTTTTGCTACATGAACATGGTCAGAAACTAAAGATTTGCCTTCCTGGCGAGCCTATTGTTATCAGTGGCGATCCGGTACGCCTGGCCCAGATCTTTTCGAACCTTTTGATCAACGCATCCAAATTCACGCGTGATCGGGAAGAAATCACACTTGCCGCAGAGTTGGTCGGGGACAATGTTGTCGTGAAGGTGAGCGACAACGGAGTCGGTATTGCTGCTGAACTTTTGCCGTCGATATTCGACCTTTTTACCCAAGGTCCACGTCCCCTGGCCCGATCGGAAGGTGGTTTGGGTATCGGGCTTAATATCGTGCGCAATCTTGTCCACCTACACAAAGGTACGGTCGAAGCGCATAGCGATGGATTAAATCTCGGTAGTATCTTTACGGTAACCCTGCCAGCCTACAATCGCGCGCAGGGGGCCGATCACGTCGAGCCGCAATGTGCTTCTCTTTCAAGAACTCGCCGCGTTTTGTTGGTGGAAGACAATGTTGATGCGAGAGAGGCGATGAGCACGTTCCTTGAACTTGAAGGACACTCGGTAAGCGTAGCGGGCGATGGAGAGACGGGTTTTTTGACGGCCGTTGGTAACACCTTTGACGTCATGATTTGCGACATCGGCTTGCCAGGCATGGACGGAATCGAGCTTATGCAAAGGCTTCGCGCCCAGGGGCGACATAAAATGCCGTTCTCCATTGCGCTGTCGGGATACGGAGACGCGCTAATCCGAGGCCGAGCGAAAGACGCCGGCTTTGATTGCTACCTGGTAAAGCCAGCCGATGGCGACGCCTTGTTACGCTTGTTGGCGGAATCGAATCAGTCCGTCACGACTGATGGGCAACCGGAAGCGTAACGATGAAGCAACTTCCCAAGCCGCTCCCAGCGCTGTGGGCGGTCACGCTACCGCCGTGGGCCACGACAAGTTCACGAACTACCGTCAATCCGATTCCGAGGCCCGCATTGTTAAAAGCGATTGCATGGGTATCTTGCAGAAACGGCTCAAAGACGTGAGGCAGTGCGTCAGCTGTAATTCCAATCCCCGTGTCGGAAAGCGTTAAAACGATGTCCGTTTTATCGACCGCAACCACCAGCTTAATTACCCCGCCTTGCGGAGTGTACTTCGACGCATTGTCCAGCAGGTTGATCAACACCTGAGTCAGGCGCGCAGCGTCGCCGTCGATCTTCAGTTCACACGAGGGCCGGTATACCGTTAATTCTTGAGACCGCGCACTAATAACATGCCCACAGGTATCGATCGCTGCAGCAACAACTTGGTCTAACTCGACGATATGGCGCTCGAGATTAAACCTCCCGGTGGTTACCCGTGACATATCGAGCAGATCGTTCACCAACCTCGACATGTGGGCTACCTGTCGCTCGATAATGATTTGCGCTCGTGGCGCGAGCGGTTCATTCGTTCCCGCCCGACCCAGAGATTGTGCTGCAGCGAGAATTGGAGAAAGGGGATTGCGCAGTTCATGTGCTACCACGGCGAGGAATTCATTCTGTCGCTTTAAGGCTACCTCGGCAGCAGCGCGTAGCTCTTGTGCGCCGATTGCTGCGATCACCAGCTGTTCGTTCGCCTCTTTCAGATCAAGGTAGTGTGCGGGCTGTATCGCCGCAAGGTCAAATTCGGTTGCGCGCTTCAAAGTCAATTCAACGCGAGCGCGCGACTCCTCAATGGTGGCCGGTTCTTCAACGTGGAATGCGTAGCCACCGTTTCCCTGGCCGATTCGTTTCGCGCGGTACATCGCGGTGTCCGCGCAATCTACCAGGGATTCGGCCTCCTCGGCGTCGTCCGGATAAATGCTGATGCCAACACTCGCCGTGAGCCACAACTCGTCGTCCCCGACCCGGACAGGAAAAGTCAGGGCCTCAACGATTCGGCTGGCAGCAATAGCGGCGTCGCTGCGCGATATGTCGTTGAGCAGCACAAGAAACTCGTCTCCGCCGTAGCGGGAAACAAAGTCCGTCGCTCTGGTCGATGCGATCAGACACAGCGCCGCGCGCTTTAAGACCTGGTCTCCGACTGCATGGCCACGTGTGTCATTGACCTGCTTGAATCCGTTCAAGTCGATGAACAGGACTGCCAGTTGCCGGTTCTGGGCCTTCATTTCCGCGCTTGCGCGGACTAGTCTTTTGAATAAGACGGCGCGGTTCGGAAGGCCTGTTAGCGCATCAATTTCGTTCGCCCTTGATACTTCACCCAGTGTCCGGGTTGCGGTATCAGAATCGGATTGTGCCTGCAGGGTTGCAATGACGAGCTTGCCGTTCGCTTCGCGGAGCTGATCGCTCGCATGGAGGGTTCCCAAGCTGATTTTGGCGGTGGCCACGGCCCGACGCAATCGCAATAGCTCGGCTCGCGTCTCACCGACCTGCTTGCGCAGGTCCGCTAGCTCGATGGCGGCCGCGATGGTCGCATCGTCTTTTGTCTCGTCAGGTCCGATCACGACCGTGTCCTTATGGACTACCGTCCTGATTACGAGGGGCGGCATTCCATCTTGAATCATCGCTTCGCCGTTTGAGCGTGGGTCGGCCACCGAGCAACCCCTCTTGGTCGGGCAGCATCTCCCCAACGCAAATTCCGCTGTCATCGATGGTGTATTCGCGCAACTCGTCGGAATGTCCGCTCGCCCGGACCTTTACCACGGCCATCAAGCGTCGCAAGCGGCTCCCGACTTCGATATAGCGTTGCACGATGATGGCGTCGGTGAGGAACGCGGTGCCATAGGGGCTGAAACGGAGATCGGAATACCGGTCTTCCAATTCGGATGTCAGCAGCACTGTGACGCCCTCGGCGGCAAGCGCGGAAACGAGCTGAAAAAGCGATTCCCGGAAGTCCTCACGGAAAGTGGGTGCCAAGGCGAGCTCGAACCCGGACAGCGAATCAATCACCACCCGTGTCGCCTTGAGCCGGCGGATCTGAGTTCGGAGCAAAACGACCACTTCGTCGATGGAAAGATCAGGAGCGCGACTATCCACCAGTCCTACCCGATCTGATTCGATCAGATCCGTCAAGGCTCCGCTTCGCGGCCGGTGTCGACGCTGTTCGAACGCGGCAAATACACCGTTTTCGCCCAGGCGAGCGCCCTCTGCGAGGAAAGCCGTTGCGAGAATGCTTTTCCCCGATCCCGAGGGGCCGGCCACGAGGAGTGAATACCCGCGTGGAAGACCACCCCCTAGCATCTCATCAAGACGCGGTACGCCTAGAGGAACGCGGACAACCTCTACTCCGTCCGGCTCGCTTGCCTTTAGGAGCGCGGCGCCTGCGGGAGGAAACACGTTGATGCCGGCGTTGGTGATGCGAAAAGAATGAAGACCTGGCAGCGTCGCCTGGCCACGCAGTTTCATGATCTCTAATTTGCGAACCATGGAATTGCGCTGCACGCTCTGGCGCAGCCAGATCAAACCGTCCGCCACCGTGAAGACCGGATTTGTGTCGATCTCGGTGAAATATTCACCAATCAAAAACGTTGTCGCCTGCCAACTGGTCATGATCATGCCCAGTCGCTGCATAAACTGTTGTAAGTCGTTCGGCGGATCGGTTGGGGCCGTGCCGGAAAGCACAACGGAGCGAAACGAGTCGATGAACACCAACGCGGGGGAGTGGGCTTCGACCTCCGCGACAATGCGGTTTAACACCTGGTCAAGGTTGCCCGCTTGGGTATCGTCCCCCAAATTGACGAAGTGTACGGAGCGATTGATCGCCTCGTTGTCGAAAAAATCGTACTGCTGCTGGTAACGCAACATCTTCAGCGGTGGTTCACCGAGCACTGTGAGATAGAGCGCTGGGCGCTCGGGCGTCGCAAGAGCGAACATAATTTGGTGCGCGAGCGTGGTCTTACCACAGCCGGGGGGACCGGCAACCAAATTGAAAGAGAATTCCGGAAGACCGCCGCCAAGCACCTCATCCAATCCCGGGACACCGGTCGCCAAGCGGTTAATTTTCACTTTGGCATTCATAACGAGTGGTCCTGCGCGGTCTCGCCGCTCGATGGGTTGACCCAGGCCGACTCGAGTATTCGGTCGGCGAGAGATGGGCCGATTAGGTTGGTCAGCAATCCATAAAACTGCAGCAATAGAGCAGTACTGCCGGCCGTTGCTTCTTCCGCCGTACGACCTGCGATGAGCGATTTGAGCATGTCCAGGTCGATTGACTTGTTAGCGCCTTTTGGCGTGATCGACAGCCACGCATACGTGGATCCGGAAAGAAACAAACTTCGTTTAAGCAGTGCGGCGACGCCTTCTTGTCCAAGGATAGGAGTTAACGCGGCCGCGGCCTCGCTCCATATCTGAGCGACGGCGTCGGCGATTTGTGTTGAATTTGTGCTTCGTCCGACGCGCAGCGCAAGAGTCGCGACGATTCGGGGGCCCTCTCGTTTTTCGATGGACATGGGTCGCTCGTAGTTTGCTGCATAGTAACCCACCGGAAGCGCCATAAAGCGCGGCAGTCGTCGATCGGAGAACTTAATCGGGACGCGCGGGCTAATTTCAAATATTGCAAGTTTCGCAATACGAGCACGCTTATGCCCGCGGCGAAAAATTTGGGTCAACCGCGTACGAACCGAATCTTACGTCGGATGCCCCCGGACTCGGGATATGGAATCGACGATCGCATGGTGCAATCTCACGAAGTCAATTGGCTTCGTGAAATGTACGTCAAAGCCGACTTCATGGGTCTGTCGCCGATCTTCTGGTTGGCCCCAGCCAGTAATAGCAATCAAAATCGGGCGGACGGCCCACGTTTCTGACCTGATGCGCTTGGCGACCTCATAGCCGGTTAGTTTTGGCATCCCGATGTCGAGGAGCACGATATCGGGATGCATGTCACTTGAGAACCGGGCCGCCTGCTCTCCATCATGTGCAACGGTGACATCGAAGCCGCTGAGTCGCAATAGGGTAGCCAGCGCATCGGCCGCGTCTTCGTTGTCATCAGCCACCAAGACCCGAAGCCCTTGTTCTCGACCCGGAGTGAATTCCGTTTGCGGTGGCATCTGGACCGATATTGGCCCGGTTTTATCTTCTGGGAGGTGGATCGTAAATTCGCTGCCAAGCCCGCGTCCAGCGCTATTTGCGACTATGCGCCCGCCGTGAAGCAGGGCGATCTGCCGAGCGAGCGATAATCCAATGCCCAGACCTTCTTTTGAAAGATCACTTGATCGATCGACTTGCGCGAACATGTCAAATATCCGTTCCGCGTCTTCCGGAGAAAACCCAATCCCTTTATCGCAAACGGTAATGAGCACTTCGCCGTGGACGACAGAGACGGCCAATGTAATGGGCGACCCCATATCGGAATACTTCGATGCATTCGTCAGAATATTGGCCACCGCCTGACATAGTCTGGCAGCGTCGCCCTGCACGGATATAGGCTCCGGCGGTAACTTGACAGCGAGCGCATTGCGTCGCTTGTCGAGCACGGCCTGAGCCGTTTCGACGGAGCTAGCGATCAACGCGTGGATATCGACCCGCTCCATTTTCAAATCCAACGCGCCTTTAGATACCCGTGCCACGTCGAGCAAGTCGTCAATCAAGCGTGTCATATGGAGCACCTGGCGGTCCATCAGGGCAAGTAGGCGCTCTAGGTGGCGTGGATCATTGTCCACGCGGTTTAGCACTTCCAGCGCACTTCGAATTGCCGCAATCGGGTTGCGCAGTTCGTGTGACATAACGGCCAAAAACTCGCTTTTCCGCCGGTCGCTTTCGCGAAGCTCGTCCTCGTATTGTTTGCGAAGGCCGACATCGCGGAAAACCAGAACTGAGCCGACCAGATTTCCAGCAATATCAAGGATCGGCGCTGCACTATCGTCGATGTGGACTTCTACTCCGGCTCGCGTTATCAACATCGTGTGATTGGCAAGCGCGACCGACCGACGTTCCGCCAAAGCGGTTCTTGTAGGATTTGCGACAGTCGCCCGGCTGGTTTCGTTGACGAGCACAAGCACGTCCTCGATAGGCAAGCCAGTTGCGTTAGCGCTTTCCCATCCCGCCAATGATCGGGCGACCGCGTTCATAAAAGTGACCCGGCCTGAAACATCGGTGGTCACGACACCATCACCAATGCTGGCGAGCGTCACGCGAAGCAACTGTTTGCGGTCATGCAATTGGCCGATCACCCTGATTCTGACGCGCGTCAGACGTCGCAGCCAATAGGCGAAAGACACGGCCATAAGCACTGTCAGCGCAGCCGAGACGATCGCGACGACGATCGCGAAATCACGGGTATGCCGCGCACGGCCACGCCGCACGGTGAGCTCGTCGTCGGCCGTTTTTTCCATATCGGCCACGACCAGACGCGCACGATCCATCAGCAACTTACCTTTGTCGCTCTGCACCATTGCCTTGGCCGCGTCAAAACCGCCGGTGCGGCGGGCCATAATTACTCGACCGACTTCGGCAAGCTTCTCGTCGACGGTGAACCGTAGATCGCCCAACCGCTGACGTTGGCGGTTGTCGTTTTGGACCAGCAGTTTGATCGCGTCGAGTTGCGCGCTAATTTTCGGTGTAGCGTCGAAGTACGGTTCCAAATAGCTTTCTCGACCAGTGATGACGAAGCCGCGTTGGCCCGTTTCGGCATCCCGGAGCAATGAAAGCAGGCGTTCCAATCCAAGATTGAGATGATGCGAGTCATCGATTGCAGACTCACTACTGAAAAGGCTCTGTGTCCCATAGGCACCAGCGAAAGCCGTGAGCAGCATCAAGCTAGCGACAAGCCATAATCCTCGATGCGTCCACCGGGATGCCTTTGCTTCCAATCTACGAACCGTGCTTGACACGTGTCCCCCGTGATCAAAGCGCGCCTGCATTGGATGAAACCATGCATGCGACGGGCCGCGGGCTGCGCCCCTCGAGCAGCATTCTATCCGGGGCCGCCGATAACCAGACTGTGAAGGTGACAGTTCACACAGAAAGATGAAGGCGGAAATTTGTCCGTGCCCGTAACTTGCGAATTCAAAAGTGCCCGGATGGCGCGACTGCGTAGCAGCTAAGCTGCCCGGTCGGGCAATTTACAGGCTAGCTTGGTGCTTAACAGCCCTACATTTCACCAAGCTTACCGTTCAGTTGCCCATTCACTATCTCGTCCTCGAGGGTTTCACGCGCTTGACACCAAAAGTCGTCCGAGCAGCCCTCCAAGGCGCCATCTGCGAGCCAGAGCGCGTATGCCCATTTTCGTATCCGCTCTTCGATAGACTGACCGTCCACGTTTCAACCAATTCGTACCTAGTTGCTACCTTTACCTTCAGGCTTCTTCCGGGCGTAGATGTTAGTCAGCGACAACACCATGACGGCGGTCACATAAAAAAAGCCGACGCGTCTGAGGCGTCGGCCATAAAGGTTCGGTTCCGGGGAAATGTCGAACCTGAGAGGATTTCATCCTAACATCGAACAGACCTTATTTTTTCTAAGGAAAACTCTGACGGGGGTATCTTTCGACTGTAAGAACGATTTCTTTTACATACGTAGCCAATCAACCGCCAACGTTGGTTGGGTCGCGATAAGGCCGGCGAGGTAAGAAGATTCGGCGATGGCAAAGAGTCCTTATGCCACCAACGAATAGAATTGATGGACAGCGGTTCGGGTAATACCGTTGTTCCTCACCTGACCTTCATATCACGCTTCACTTCAGGAAAATGTCTGCCTGGATTTTACTCGTGCAGCCCTAGCGCGACACCCCCCTTTCCCGATCTATCTCTCCCTGCTGGAGGAGACTTAAAGGTATTCGTGCTTACAGCGGCAGAGCCTCAAACCTGAATGTCTCGCCATACCTCAAAACCGCCCATGCCATCCGGGCGTTCTTGGCTGAGAAGGCAACGGCCGTTCGCCAGTAACTGCGGCGTTCGGCATGGCTTTCTCATCCATCGACTGCAACGATCTGGCTTGTTGCCGAGATTGGCCATGATGGCATGGGCGCCGAGCACCAGAAGGCAGCGCAAACAAGCACGTCTCACCTATGCAATCGTTATTACGGCCAGCGGCACTATTACTGGGGATGAACAAAAACTATGCGAGCGACGCGCAAAGGTTTGCGCGGAATTAAATTCTTCCATGAAAGACAATTTTCGTTAGTTTTACTTATCAAATGATGAAATTATTTATCTGATGGATTTTAAGAATAACTACGCGACTGGGTCGGTCAATCCAACAAAATCTCACACGTTTGACTGGTGAGCGGTCGTGTGAGCCTGAATCGGAAAGTCTGTCGCTGCGATTCGCGTGGCTCAAAGTTGCCCGCAATAGACCTGTCTACGTGGAGGAGTCGGCACGACAATTTCAGTAAGGAATCGCGGGCACGGTCTTAAGGCGATTGCAAAAGCGCGCACATCGGGGCCGAACTTCAATTGCCGAGCCTGCGGTGATATGTGCAAGTTGACGCTTTTGCATCAACGGGCGGCGAGTTACGGCATTGATCACGTGATCGATACGCGCCGTGATGCTGATTCGGATGTCCGAGCCAACGTCCTTGCAGCATTTGCGCTGCCCATCGATATGCAAACGCGTATTACCCAGCATCCGCGCGATGCTCGTCAGGCTGACCTGCAACAATTTCGCCTTGATGATCAGAGCCAGGTCGAGATAGTCGTCCCGTTCCACGGCGTCAACCAGCTTCGAGATCAACAGCTTGCTCCTCTAAAGTTGCGACTTCAATCGCCGATATATCAATATTAAGACAACACTGAACAAGTACCTGATTTTCTCAAACCGTCACGTCGCCTTCGGCTTTACGGGAGAACTGGCTGAATCGGCGGTGTTTTAAAACAGGAGCATACAACCAACCCGCTTTGTGCCTATAACAGGCCCGATAACGCATGCAACGTAGAAAAAGATCATCCTGCCTGGCCTTGGCCGCGTCCGCGTTAATTTCCTGCCCAGCAGTGGCGGACGAACCAACTACCGGCGGTAAGCTCCTGCTCACAGGTGGCGTATCCGAGATCGAAGGCGCCGCAGGCGGCGGCCTCACTCCGTGGGCCGTGATCGGTGGCTATGGAACCGCCTCGCAACTCGGTGGCAATGCTCACGGCACCTATGTCAGAACGCAGGATTTCGCGCAGTCGACGTATGGGGTTGCCGTGGGCGTCGCGAACCGCGTCGAGTTTTCGCTCGCACGCCAGACCTTCGACACGCGCGACGCCGGAGCGAAGCTCGGCCTTGGCTCGAACTTCAAGTTCAATCAGGACATCTTCGGCATGAAGGTTCGACTCATAGGCGACGCCGTGCTCGATCAAGACACGTGGGTGCCCCAAGTCGCGGCCGGCATCCAGTTCAAGCACAACGAGCAGGGCGACATCGTCAACGCGGTGGGCGCTGCCAGCAATTCCGGTACTGATTTCTATTTGTCGGCCACGAAACTGCTGCTGGAGCAAAGCGTGTTGCTCAACGGCACCCTTCGATTCACCAAGGCTAACCAGTTCGGCTTGCTCGGATTTGGCGGCGACAAGTCGAATGCATATCGCGCCGAATTCGAAGCGTCGGCCGCTTACATGCTCTCGAAGTCTCTTGCCATCGGCGGCGAATACCGCACCAAGCCCGATAATCTCAGCTTCGCGCGCGAACAGAATGCCTACGACGCTTTCGTTGCCTGGGCGCCGACCAAACACGTCTCGTTGACGGCTGCTTACGTCGCGTTGGGCGATATCGCAACCTTCAAGAATCAGCGCGGCGCCTACATTTCATTGCAAGTGGGGTTCTAATGCACATGAAGTTGAAAAAAACACTGCTTCGGGGCGCGCGGCTCGCAGCCCTCGTCCTGCTAGTACTGATGAGTGCAGGCGCGTATGCGGACGATTCGCTCTATCGCACGTTCGGTGAGAAGCCCGGCCTCGTCAAGATCACCGCCGATCTGTACACGAACCTGCTTGCCGATCCGCGCACCGCGCCGTATTTCGAGAATGCACCGATCCGGCGCATCAAGGAGAAGCTCGTCGAGCAATTTTGCGTGCTATTGGGTGGCCCCTGCCAATACACCGGCCGCACGATGAAGCGAACCCACGAAGGCCAGAACATCGATCGCGCGGCGTTCGATGCATTGGTCGAAGACCTCCAACAGGCAATGGACAAGAACGGTGTGCCGTTCCACTCGCAAAACAAGTTGCTAGCGAAGCTCGCACCCATGTACCGAGACATTCAGGATCGCGAATAGGCAAAAACATCTACGTACCGCTGTGTATGCATGCGACTAAAGTTTTTCAGCGAAACGCCGATAAACCTGCTGGCGTGCCACGCACTTATGCGAAAACGCTTCAGCGGGAAAACAGTCGAATGCGACTCAGCAAACAGATAGGTTCAGCGCTTCTTTTCTGCGCGTCGAGCTTCCCGTTCATCGGCGCAAACGCCGCCAGTGTGCGCGTGCAAGTCACTGACCAGCTCGGTGCGCCGGTCAAGGACGCCATTGTCTACGCCATGCCGGAGAGCGGGAAGCTGCCGGCGACCAAGCCGCCCGGTGCAGTCATCGACCAGATCAAGCGGCAATTCGTACCGCTTGTCTCAGTTGCACAGACCGGCGCCGCCATTACGTTCCCGAACAAGGACAACATCGAACACGACGTCTATTCGTTCTCGCCTGCCAAGCGCTTCGAACTGAACCTGTACCACGGTATTCCCGCGAAACCGGTGGTGTTCGACAATCCTGGTCTCGTGGTGATGGGCTGCAATATTCACGACACGATGGTCGCCTATCTGCTTCTCGTTGATACGCCTTACTTCGCCAAGACGGATGCGAACGGTCACGCGGACATCGATAACCTGCCGGCTGATAGCTACAAGGTGACGGTGTGGCACTACCGGATGACCGAACCGAACGCGCCGCCGATTTCGCCTTTCGTCAGCCGGTCGCCACACACGACGAAACACCGTGGCCTCCGCGCTCAAGAACCATGGCGACCGCGTCAATGCGGATATCGTGATGCTCTTGGACCTTGACGGCAAATTAGTCGCCGACAGTAATGGCCCCGCGCTCGAAGGTGCGACCTTCCCCTTTCCCACGCTGATCCATGCAGCCCAGCGCAACGGCGATGCATCGTCAATTGGCATGATCGGCGGGCGACCCTATCAGCTCGTCGCGGTCCCGGTCAAAGCTCCCGTTACGATCGCATGGATCACGATGGGTTTTCTCATCGACGACAAGATGGCGAGCGCGATGCTACACAGTGCGACCTCAGGAAAAGCTGAAGCCGCGGGTCGACGCACCGATCGACGGTGCTTCCACACAACGTCGCTTGCAGTAGCGGGACGCCGATTCAAATCGGGCGATAGGTATCTCCCTGGGTAGGTACCACCGAGCTAGTAGACTATTCCGGAAGCAGCACTGGGGAGGCGCGTTCATTGGCGAACAAGGGTCATGGAATCGAAAACCGCATTGTGGCTATAAGGTGATTTGTACCTTTTGGCGGTGGCAAGCCTTCGGACCACGGGAGGACGTCCTGACGAGGTCTTGTCACCGTTGTGACGTGGCCGGCTGATTCTGGATGGAGAAAGTGCTGCATGAATTCGAACGCATTCTTACTCATTCGAATTTGACGCTGAAACACAACATCCTTCGTCGAACGGGGCTTTCGCCGCCTGGGGGTTCGGTTTTACATTTTCGAATTTAGCGGCACGGCACTTGCGTCATTGAATCACGGAGTAGCGAAAACATACTTTCGCAACGCTCTCAAATAATGCCTTCGGAGGCTGCAATGAAAATCACGACGAAGAAGATTCTGGTATCAGCACTGGTTCTTGGTTTATCGGGTGGTGCATACGCGCAGGCAGGCGGCGGCGGCGGTGGTGGTGGTGGTGGGGGCGCAGGCGCAGGCGGTGCTGGTGGCGGATCGCGAGGTTGTGGGCATTGCCGAGAACAAGTGCTGGCTTTCCGGTGAGCACTTCAGCGTCGATGGCACATTGATTCAAGCATGGGCCGGTCATAAAAGCTTTGTGCGCCGCGACGATGATCAGGACAGCGAAGACGGTGGGAGCTTCAAGGGCGAGACGCGCAGCAATGAGACGCATGAATCGAAGAGCGACCCGGATTCGCGGCTGTATCGTAAGGGCAAAACGGCCATGCGAGCTACGCTACATGGGCCACACGTTGAGCGACAACCGCCATGGGCTGATCGCCAGCGCCGTGGTGACGCTGGCCGACGGCTACGCCGAGCGCGAAGCGGCCAAAGTAATGATCGACGATGCCCGCCAGGCGCTTGACGACCCGACGCGCGAGATCACACTCGGGGCAGACAAAGGCTATGACGCCAGAGTTCATAGAGGCCTGCAAAGCAATGAACATCACGCCTCACGTGGCGCAAAACAAGTCGGGCCGCCAGTCGGCGGTGCCCGAGTCAATCGCCCAGAGTGCGGGCTACGCGGTTTCCCAGCAAAAGCGCAAGCTCATCGAACAGGGTTTCGGCTGGGCCAAGAGCATCGGCGGTATGCGCCAGGTGATGGTGCGCGGCTTGAAAAAGGTCGATCAGATGTTCGTGCTGACGATGGCCGCGTACAACCTCGTCGTGCGCATGCGCACCTTGGGACAACTCCGTGCGTTGCAGCCGCAGTGAACCAAAAATGCGCAAGAGAACGTCATAAACAGGTCCGAAAACCGAAATTAACCGGTCCATATTCCAAACTATGAGAAATCTGCGACATCGGTACTGATAAGATATCCATAGGAAAACCTTCGCAGGGCGCTGGTGCTGTTCTAGTATCGTTGAGCTCTTTGACACCGGGGATAATATTGACCTGGACGTAGTCAAACCGCTGCTGTGCCAGGCTAAGCCGCCAAAGACCGAAGCTACCCGCCACAAACAAAGCGAACAGCGCGACACCCAGCGTGAAGATGAGTCGCTTCCTGATAGTCATAAATATTCTCAGGTTTTTGGATTTACCACTAATCGCGTTTTCGAGTGAGTCCTCTGACCATCGATTCTCCGGATATTCAACGTATGCTGATCAACGGTAAGCTTGATAAAGGCGCTATCGCCCAATACTGAATGCAACTTCGAAAAAAAGAGTGCCGGAGCAGGTGGAATTAGCAATAATTTGATCTGCATCAATAAATGGCGACGTACGAGGGTAGCGATCTATTGCTTTTTTTAGTTCTTATCCGATTCAAGTAGCTTCGGATACCAAGATAGCTTGGGTGAAAGATTCGGACACTTCCGTACGATAGCTGCGGTACACAATCAGGATTAATAGGCTCTTATAGTTCGCACCTGATGACCTTGGGGTGCCGTGTCGCGGACGCCCCTATCCTTTCCCAGTAAGGGTCTTCGGGCACATGAAATGCCTTTTAGTCCGAATTCTGAAATCACGCCCGCTCATGCTGATAGGGGCCGGGAATTTAAGCGCCCCATATAGCTCGCTATGCGGACAAAAACAATATATAAAATTTTATGCAGTAACGTTTTATCTGGCCGTTAAACAACTTAGTGCGCAAGCGTAGGGAATCGCGGACGCAAAATCGAGCAGTCAATCAAGAGCCATCAAACGCTGTAACAACCGAAACAAAATACAAATGACTCTCCACAATTTTACGGTTCGCGCGAAACTTGCCTGGGCATTCGGCATCCTGACGCTGCTGGTCATGATCGTCTCCGGACTCTCGTTGAAATCGTTAAGCAGCGCCAACGACCGCTTTTCAAGCTATGTCAATGGCCTCGACGCCAGAGCCAAAATGTCTGAAAGCGTTAGGACAGCCATTGATCGCCGAGCGATAGCGGCCCGCAACCTGGTACTTGTGACCGGTGAAGCAGACTTGGAACTGGAAAAGGCCTCAGTTTTGAACGCCGATGAGGACGTGAAATCGCGCTTGCAAAAATTCGACGAGATGATCGCCAACAGTCCCGACGTCTCTGAAAAATGGCGGAATCTTGCCGCCTCGATCGATCATGTTGAAAGCGCCTATGGGCCGGTGGCGCGAGACATCGTCCGACTTGCCCTTGAGCACAAGCGCGACGAAGCGATCATCAAAATGAACAACGAATGCCGTCCCCTTCTTGCGGCATTGGTTAAAGCCACGGAGGAGTACCAAGAGTACACAAACGCTCGTACCGCACAAAAAATTGAGGAATCGACGGAGGACTACAACAGTCAGAGAAATCTGCTTTTGGGTATCTGCGTCAGTGCCCTGCTGCTCGGCACAACTATCGCCTTTCTTATCACACGGTCTATTGTTTCACCTATTCGACAGGCAGTATTGATTGCGCAGACCATCGCAAAAGGTGATTTGACGACACAAATTACCGTCACCGGTAAAGACGAAACGAGTCAATTGCTCGCCGCGCTTCGTGAAATGAATAATGGCCTTGCAGAGGTTGTGGGCCGGGTGCGTAGCAGTAGCGAAAGCATTGCGACCGGGTCCGCCGAGATTGCAGCAGGCAACACCGATCTCAGCCAGCGTACCGAAGAGCAAGCTGCCTCGCTTGAGGAAACTGCGGCGAGCATGGAAGAGCTGACGACCACTGTTAAGCAAAACGCGGAAAATGCCGCACAGGGAAACCGGCTTGCACTGAGCGCTTCAGATGTCGCCACGCGCGGCGGAGAAGTTGTAGGTCGAGTCGTTCACACGATGCGCGAAATTACGACCAGTTCTGAGAAGGTTGCCGAGATCATCACGGTCATTGAGGGAATAGCCTTCCAGACGAATATTCTTGCGTTGAACGCAGCAGTCGAAGCCGCAAGAGCCGGTGAACAAGGCCGGGGCTTTGCGGTCGTAGCAGGTGAAGTTCGTACGCTCGCACAACGAAGCGCTTCGGCTGCCAAAGAAATCAAAGACCTGATTGGGCAGTCGGTCGAACGCGTCAAAGCCGGGTCAGCTCTTGTCGATGAAGCTGGCACCACAATCAACGAGGTCGTCGTCTCGGTCAAGCGCGTGACGGACCTCATGGGTGAAATTACCGCCGCATCAAGCGAACAACACACGGGTATTGAGCAAGTCAACCAAGCAGTGATGCAAATGGACGAAGTCACTCAGCAAAACGCCGCACTCGTGGAAGAAGCGTCCGCAGCGGCTCAATCCATGGCTGCGCAGTCCTCGACGCTGAACGAGCTGGTTTCAACGTTCAGGCTGCATCAATCACACGCAGAGCTAGTGCCGGAGATGGCGAAAGCAAGTACACAGGTTCGCCGTCCTATGTCATCGAAAAGCGGCCCCACTTCAGGAAAGAAGATCCTGGCACGGCCATTGATCGGCAAAGCCGACGCAAATTGGCAAGCTTTCTAACACTGGATGAATTGATGCATGTGCGAAGTCCTGTGGCTTCGCACCGCAGTTCCCTATTTGATAGGAATCGAGATACGAAACAAAACGCCACACAAGTCGACATCGGCGGCTGTCAACGTACTTGTCGTGTCACTTCAAGCAAACTGCTTTAGTTCTTCCGGCTGCATGCGCTCCGGATTGAGCCAGACTTCATCCTTCAATTCCCAATTACGCGTCGATCGGGACCAACGCCGTGGATTGCGCTCCCTGGCCTCTGCATAAACTGCTTCACGCTGCGCGAGCACTGCGGCGGCTACGCCGTTGTGACGCTGCGCCGGCGTGACGAATTTCAGGCCGCTATGTTTGTGCTCGTGGTTGTACCAACGCACGAACCTCTGGGTCCAGGCCCGGGCCTCATCCACGCTGCCGAACGGCCTGCGCTGATAGTCGGGCCGGTACTTGCAGGTGCGGAACAGCGACTCTGCGTACGGGTTGTCATTACTCAGACGCGGCCGGCTAACCGTCACACACCCAGCGCTGGAATGTACGCAGGCTCATGCCCAGCTCGTCGCAAGCCTTCTCGAGCCGACAGCCTGACTGCGCCGCCTCGCGTATCAACGATATACATAACAGGCGATCCGGGACGTTGATCAATCGTCCTCTTTGTCTCCCCAAATCGCCTGGGGTTTTTTTCTCAGAATCAGCAGCGCAGCCGCTTCCGCCAACGCTTTCTCCTTGCGCTGCAATTCCTTCTCGAGCTGCTGGATGCGCTTCTTGTCGTCCATCGACTGATGGCGCTGCTCGCGTGCCTGCTCCGTGACATTCGCATTGGCCGAACGGCAAGCGGCTCGCCAGGCGGATATCTGTTCTGGATAAAGACCTTTTCGACGGCAATACTCGGCCAACTCCGCTGCATTGAGCGGCGCGGTTTCCAGCACTACTGCAAACTTTCCCTCCGAAGACCATCCCTCGGGATTCTTCCCATCGCGCGGCACAGCCAACCCTTGTCCTTTCGCCTGTCGGCGCCACGTGTACAACGTCTTTTCGGTAATTCTCGTTTCTCTGGACAGCGCCGAAACCAGCGCGTTTTCCGGCGGCATCATGCGCCGCACCAGCGCTTCTTTTCTTTCTGCTGAGTAGGTTTTCATTCACCCTGATTTTACCGCCCCCGGACCATGTCTATAAGAATCAGATAACACGACAAGTAGTCTGACGCCGGGGGACATCGAACAACATATCTGGCTCGGAGAATGCCGAATGTTGCGGCTATTTTTTACTTGGCAATCCGCCTTACTTGGATCACAACTGGTTGCGAGTTTCCACGCTGATTTCGTGGAGAGGGATCGAACAAGCCAGAGGCGCGAATCGGTGTTGGGTATGGCGCGCCGAGAATGCGGAGATATGTTTCGTTATGCGAAGATGAAGGTATCGACAGGTCGAGCATAATCAGCGACCCTAAGTCGAGCGCCAACGATGCTACGCCAAGCCTGGCGTGAGGTCAGTTTTGGCAGTAGTGCCGCAGATTGATCATCGAATAGGCAAGTGTCTTTAGCGCGTAGTGCACGTCACTGATGCGTTCGAAGCGCAGCAGCAGACGACGGAACTTGTCTTCCCAGGCAAAGACGCGTTCGATGGTCCTGAAGCGCTCCTCGAAGATCGCCGGATCAAAGCGCTGCTTGCGCCCGCGCTTCGGTGTTTTGCGCCCACGCGGGTTCTCGGGGATGTTCGGGGTCATGCCACGATTGAAAATCGCCCGGCGGTTGTCCCGGCAATCGTAGACGCCATCCAGGCTGACAGTTGAACCCCGCAGGTCCGCGCCGATGGCACGCGCCATGTCGGTGAGCTTGGGCATCGCATTACGCAACAGCGGCGATTCGTTTCGGTTGCCCGGTGCCGTCACGAACGGCGCGATGATGTTGCAGTCGCGGTCGCAGAAGGCGACCACCTTGCAGCCTTTGAGATGCTTGTGCCCGCTATATCCGAGGTTGTCGCCGCCTTTCTTCGCAGCGGTCGTCGTGCCGTCGCCGTGAATGACTGAAAGGTCGAGAAGTTGGTCCTGGTGCAGAAGGTGCACCGTGCCCGCGAAAATCCGCTCGATGCTGCCATTGGCCTGCCAGCGCCGCATCATCCGGTAGATACGCGTGTGGTGGATTTCGCGGTGACCTTTGTCATTGCTGTCGATCGGCAGCATCATCCACTGACACCCCATATAGAGCGCCTGCAGGATGTAGTTGAAGATCTTGTGCAGCGACAGCTTCGGTGGCGGCCCGCGTCGGCCACGGCTCAGGTGTGGCAAGACAAATTCCTCAAACTGCGCTTCGCTCAAATTCGTCGGAATCGCTTGCCAGCTTGGCTTGCCCGTCATTCGATGCGTCCAAAAAACTGAACTTTAGCCGATTTTTACCTGACGCTCATAAACCCAGTCTGGGCGGGGCTGGCAGACAAATTCGACCAACTCAAAAAACCCGCAACCATGCATGGACGCCCCCGGTTTGCCAAGCTCTCATTGGTGATGGTTTGAAGGCATAGATTGCAGCCATGCATCCGGACTTCAATGTCAGGCGCATGCCTGGCTGTCCCTGATGGAATCCGCTGGTCGAGTCCCAATCAGTTGGGCGCACTGCAATCGTGCGTTGGTTGCGTCGGGTTTGATCGACCACGGTCTGACCTGTCTTGCCATCACTGCTTGATCGCCTGAGCAATCGGTGGTTTGAATCTCCTGTGCTTGATTGCTGTTTTCAGATTTGGGCGGCCGACCCAGCTACGCGCTGGCCTGGGCGCTCGTGTAGCCGGGCCGGAACTCGCGGTCGTGAGCCAGCAGTGCCCACACGATGCGCGCATTCTTGTTGGCCAGCGCAACGGCCGCCACATTGGGATTTCTCCGCGCCAGAAGCGCTCCCAGCCAGCCGTCGACCTTGTCCTTCTTGCGCTGGAAGGCGCAAATCACTGAGCGCGCACCGTGGATCAACAGTGTTCGAAGATAGGTATCTCCGCGTTTGCTTATGCCGAGCAGCACGTTCTTGCCGCCGCTGGAGTTCTGCCGCGGTACAAGGCCTATCCACGCTGCCAATTGACGTGCGTTGTCGAAGTTCTTCGCATCGCTCACCGTCGCCACCAGAGCACTGGCGGTGATCGGTCCAATGCCCGGAACCTCCGCCAGCTTGCGGCTGAGTTCGTTGTCCCGATGCCACGTGACGATCTGAGCCTCGATTTCACCAGCCTGGCGGTCCAACTCCTTCAAGTGCTCCATCAATCGCTGTACGAGCAGGCGAAACGAGCCCGGTAGCTCATTGGCGGCGTCCTCGAGCAGCTCCGGTACTCGCTTGGCGATGTTCGCAATGCCTTGCGGAATGATGAGCCCGAACTCGGCGAGCAACCCCCGGATCTGATTGGCTTGCGCGGTGCGCGCCTTGATGAATCCCTGGCGCACCCGGTGCTGTGCCAGCACGGCTTGCTGCTCTACGTTCTTGACCGGCACGAACCTCATGTTGGGCCGCGCCACCGCCTCACAGATCGCCTCTGCATCAGCCGCGTCGTTCTTGTTGGTCTTCACGTAGGGCTTGACGAACTGCGGCGCAATCAGGCGCACGTCGTGTCCAAAACCCTGCAGCTTGCGCGCCCAATGATGAGCGCTCCCACAGGCCTCCATTCCGATCAGACAGGGCTGCAGATTGGCGAAGAACTTCGCAACCTGATCGCGTTTCAACACTTTCTTCAGTACCTCTCTGCCATGCTCATTTACGCCGTGCACGGCAAAAACGCTTTTCGCCAGATCGATGCCAATTGTCGTAATCTTCATGGTGGACGCTTCCCTCGTTCAGGTGGTTGCTTTGACACTTCCACTAATGGGATGGTCCACCCCGCCCCACCGGATAGGTTAGGCTGGCCGTGTTCATAGCGAACTGGAGACGATCATGGACAACGTAACGCTCGTTGGTATCGATCTGGGCAAACACAGCTTTCACCTTCATGGGCAGGACGCTAAAGGCAAGGCTGTGTTCCGTAGAAAGATGAGCCGCAAACAACTGGTCGAATTCTTCGCGACATTCCATGCCTGTACCGTCGTTATGGAGGCCTGCGCCGGTTCGCATCATATGGCCCGCAAGCTGGCCGAATTCGGGCACACGGTGCGCCTGATCTCGCCGCAGTTCGTCAGGCCATTCGTCAAGTCGAACAAGAATGATTTCGTCGATGCAGAGGCGATCTGCGAAGCTGCGTCGCGCCCGGCGATGAGATTCGTAACCCCGAAGACGGAATCGCAACAGACGCTTTCAGTGCTGCATCGTGTGCGTGAATCGATGGTGCGCGAGCGCACCAAAACCGTCAACCAGATGCATGGCTTTCTCCTCGAGTTTGGCATCAGTCTGCCGGTGGGCAAGACCGCCGTCACACGTCTGCCGGCCGTGCTCGCCATGCAGGAATTGCCGCCCCGGCTGGTTGCGATTCTCGAACGCCTCCACCAGCACTTCAAGTACCTTGAGGAACAAATCGGTGAGATTGACCAGGAGCTCGCACGTCAGCTCGCTGAGGACGAGGTTGGACAGCGCCTGATGAGCATCCCGGGAGTTGGCCCGGTCACCGCAAGCGCGTTGGCCGCGAAAATGGGCGACGCAAAGCAGTACGGATGCAGTCGTGATTTTGCGGCATCGGTTGGGCTCGTTCCCCGGCAATACAGTACGGGCGGCAAGACCAATCTTCTCGGGATCAGTCGGCGCGGCGACAAAAATGTCAGGCGCCTGCTTGTCCTGTGCGCCCGAGCCTACATGCGAGGCCTAGAGAAACGAACCGGTCGCCTGGCAGACTGGGTTCGCGCAATGCTCGCGCAGCGGCATTCAAACGTGGTGGCGTGTGCGCTGGCCAACAAGCTAGCTCGAACCGCCTGGGCCATTGTTGCGCGCCAAACCACATTCGACGCCGGCTTCACAAGCCACCCACTCTGAACGAGCACAGCTTTATCATTATTTACCAATCATCCAACTGGTTTTGCGACGACTGAAAATTGATGACATGAACGGCACACCGGCCCGACGAAAAACCTGAGTGCCAAAGAGGCTTTTCGAAGCCGATCCACTGTTAAGGATCGTCAGGCGCGAATCTCATCGTGGCGCGGGGAGCAATCCCCACAACGACGCCGAATAGATTTAGGCAAGCCAAACTCGCCATCGAAGATCAGGGTTGCAAAAATGGGGTGGACCATAGATTTGGCACATCGATGCAGTTTCGGGTGGGGGCGTCCATTCCATTAGTTGAGTAGCTCCGGTTCTCCAGTTCGAACTCAAGGAGTGCCTGTGCATCATCCAAAGTCGGGGAATGTATCTCTAGCATGAGGCGATTGTCAAAATCTCAAGTAGTTAAAAGTCACGTCGCTTCCATGTCGATTGTCGACGATCTATGCGGAGGTGTCGAATGTCTGAAACTGGCCGAAACGAACCGTCAGCGCACGCGGATCTGATCGAACACCTTCATGGATTGGCCATCATGACGGTCACGGGGCCATCCACATCATGATTCGCTGTCAGCGGTGACACGCGACAGTATCCACGCCGCTGGCAGCAGCGACTTGCAAAATAGCATCAACCACAATATCGGGTCGCTCTACCTGAATGAAATGACCGCTTTTTGCCACCAACAAGTGACCCGATAGCGACTGGGCCGCGGTTCGCTGCTGTACATCGCGCCATAGCGCTTCTCGTTGTGGAGTGTCCTGATGGTCTGTAGCTACAATGACCATTAAGGGCACCGGGGGCAGGGGCGGCCCGGACAGCAGCGCAGCATTGGACGGGGCAACGCCGGCTTCCTCGGCAGCGTCTACCGTGCCCGATTTCGGCGGAACCTTTGAGACAAAAACTCCGGGCGGCTCAAGGGGGCTGGATGCATCAACAAGTACGATCCCAGCAACGCTATCCGGATGATTGCGGGCGAACGCCTGCACGTAGATCCCTGCAAGAGAATGCCCGACAAGTATGTAAGGCCCAAACAATCCTTTGGCGCGAAGTTGTTCTAACAAACGGTTTGCCACTTCGGCTGCAAGAACCGGTTTTCGTGAGGCGTCCCCTGCGGGAGCAGGTCCAGCGCTGGAGCGATCAAAAGTAACCACTGTGAAACATGGTGCAAGGTCTTGCGTGACGGACGACCAGCTACCTTGCGCGTTGCCCCCGCCTGATTGGAGCACGACTACAGGGCCGTGTCCTTCAACCGTGATCGCAGAATAAGGCGAGTTACTTGTAGCGAAGATGGGATTGCCAGGCTTGTTGTAGGAGGAACAGCCGACGGCTGAGAGCGACGCAGCTACCAAACCAACACAAAGACGGATATCCGTGCTCAGATAAATTTTGAAAAGTTGAAGGACAGCTTGTCGAAGGACAGTTAGTTTTTCCATGGCTGTTTCAAATGTCCAGTGCAACGGTTGGGTCGGACAGAATTTCGGACTTGGCGAAGTTGCCGATGAAGCCCTCGCCAAGCCCGTGACGACCGAGTGTCTGCGTGCCTGTGGCCACCCCTTTACACGATACGGCAAATCCGCATGCAATAAAGGACCTACAGGCTGTGTCGCAGGGATGCCCATAACTACACCACCGACTGCAGTACCAGCGCGTACGTTTTTCATGACTTGCATCGGGGAATCAATCTGTGTTGGAGTAATCGATTCGCGCAACCGCGGCTAAAGATCGTATCGATTGTCAACGCATTCGGCTGGTCTCCACATGGCCGACAGCGCCCCCAGCGCGTTCCCTCGGCAGACAAGCTCATCGCTTAGTGGGCTGATAGAAAGCCCACACGCCCGCGGAGACCTCTGCCGCAGCAAAACGACGGAGCCCACTTCCAGCCCCGATCGTAAAGATCCGCATGAGGTGCCGCTGCGATTCATATTGAGGGTGAGGCAGCTCAACAGGTAACTCGGGCGATCGAATCCAGTCGAACGACCAGGGGTTCCAGCCCGAGATTCTTATTTCCTCTCCCTCGGCGACCACGCCAACAGCCTCCCACGATTCCATGATTGCAGCCTCGATCACTTTAAACGGTTCTGTCGCAGTAAGACAAGATGGCCGTGCAAATACGATTGTTACGTATTGCTTATGAAGCGAGGGAGTAGAACTGGTTGGCGGCAGAAAGCGGCGTTTTGTTTGCGCACTTCATCTGCCCTTTCTTGATCATGTGCATGACTTCGATGCCGCTCAGAATGACACGCGCGCAGTCAAAGTCCTTGAACCCGAGCATCGGTCTAGTTCGACGCTTGATGGCCCGGTGGTCCTGCTCGACTATGTTGTTCAAATACTTGACTTGACGAACCTTGATGGGTGTCTCGCGCTCCGCGTTCACCGCATGCAGTGCCGCCAGATTAGAACCGCTTTTGTCGATGGTCACCGTCTCGGGCGAACCGTTCTGACCGATTGCCTTTTCAAAAAAACGCCTGGCAGCAACCTTGTCCCGCTTGGCTCTGAACAGAAAGTCGATAGTGTTACCCGCTTTGTCTACGGCGCGATAAAGATATTTCCACGAGCCTTTGACCTTGATATAGGTTTCATCCATGCGCCAGCTCTTGCCAACAGGGCGTTTGTGCTTGCAAAACGTCTTTTCGAACAGAGGCACCAACTTGATGACCCACCGATGCACCGTTGAATGATCGACGCCGATGGCGCGCTCGGCCATCATTTCTTCAAGATCACGAAGACTAAGCGAATAAGCCACATACCATCGCACGCACAGCAGCATCACATCCAGCGGATAATGAAGCCGCTTCAGAAGCTTGGCAATGCCCGCAGCAAGGGGCTTTCGCGGTGTCGCGGTCTTCTTCATTGTGGCCCGAAGCAAAGTGTTGGTAACCTGAACTTTATCGCAGCATCGTTATTGCGACAGAACCAGCTGACATACCGCGAGCCTTAGTCGCGCGATTGCTGCAGGTCGCTTTGCTGATGTTCGCAAACCCGAGCTCGGCGCATGGAAGATTCCACGCCGGAGCATCTAGAACAACGTGAAAACCGCCGTCGATCAGGTGCGTCCCGGCAAGTTGCGCGAGGTCAACGCGCGTTTCGGTGCGATGGTGAAGCCGATCGCTCTTACGAGTTGACCGAACCCGTAAGGACGCGGCCTCAAGAAACCGATTTTTTTGCCCTTAAAGCTCCTTGGGCACGAAGTATCCGAATGTCGCCACCCCAAGCCGTCACTACCCTGCGAAATGATAGGCGCGGCAATCCATCTATTTAGGTTCCCGAATTAAATTTGTGCCGCAGTTGTCCGACCGATAGCCACAGCGCGGAGACAAGAAAATAGATCGCGCCGACACTCGCGTAGCCGGCCACTTTTACAATCGCGGGAGGCACATTTGCGTGGGCCTGCGCGATGAAAAACGCGCCAGCCAGCGCCGACTGGCCTCCGCTCAAAATCATTGCCCATTGCGCACCAAAGCGCTTCCAGCGGCGAACGGCGGTTGCAAGCTGAAGTAATCCGGACAGAACGGCCCAGACTCCGAATACATCAAGCACCAAGCTTGTGTTGACGCTCAATACCACAATTACCGCGATCGCAATCGCCGCGCTAGCGAAGACGTTGAACGCCTGAGTAAGGTTTCCGCGCATTCCACCGCTACGTGACATGTCGACGTAATTGGCCAGCGCGTCCCATACGGGATAGATGACAAGCAGTGCGGCTCCTATCGCCGTGACATGCTGCCCAATGGTGAACGCGAGCGCGACCCACACGACAGAAAACGCGGCGCGGGTAAAGTAATAGTGTTTTAGCCAGCGCTCGCCCTGGAGGCGAGTGGTATCTGAAAGATGAGTAGCCATTGAAACTCCTCTAAGATTTTGTCGATTGCGTCGCCTTCAGCGATGCGCAGGGCTTTTGCTGCGTTGGGCTGTCGGCAGGACCGAGCTCGCGTCATCGCGACATGAAAGCTGCCCTGATAGAGATGATGGCATTCGGCCTGTCTCGACGGCATCGGTCAAATGACCGATGCGCTCTGAAAGCTTGGCGCATAGCGGTCAATCTGTTCTACCAGCATTGCGCTATCTATTCCGTTGACCGACGAAAACGTCACCTTTTCACGCAGTGCGCGTGTTCGATGCTGTGAAAGCGGCCTAATGGCTAATCGACGAGCTAACGTGAGCCGCAGTGATATAACAACGGTCAGTGCTCCGGAGCTGTGAGGCGCTCATTCTCTTTAAACCGAAGTCTGCCTGTGGCCGACCCTCCGCCCCACCGGCGATAGACCTTGCCCGACCGAGACCGGGTATTCGCCCGCCTCAAAAGCGCCGCTTCATGGGGGACAACCGATGTCCTTTAGGAAGAGGTTCCGGTAAATCCCAAGCAATGGGATTTGATCACTTTGGTTCTGCGTCGCATTGGGAATTGTGGGCTCGCTCTGACTCAATTGGATAACCAAATAAAACCCCAAAGCGCCCAATTCGCTTGGGCCTGTGTGCGTGGAATGCGCCAGAGTCCTTCAAGGTGTATTCGATACAAGGACGGCAGTACTGCCGCGCAGTCTCAGAAGCGCGCCTGGGCACTGGACAAGGCATGTCGTTCACGCTGCGTTTCGGTAGCGGCCAGAAAGCTGCAGGCGCGTTTGCGCTCAGGCAATCTCGCCACCTAACACACTATTAGGATGACTATGCGGTTTGATGGTGGAACGAGTACGAATCCCGACCATGTTGTCGAGCACGGTCCGATCGAGTGACTTGCGGGCGAAGGCAGCGGCTCGTTCAGAAATGTGCTGATACTAAAAATCAAAGCATAAAAGCCACTTGTCATTGAGGTACGAGACAATCTCTAATGACAGGTTTGCGCAATTACAACGTCGATCGAAACGCGCGCTATGGAGGGGTAGTCTGAGCCGTTAATAGCGTTCGGCTTGTGGCTATCGACCGTCTCAGCAACGTCATGGTGCGCTCAAGATGGGTAATAGCGTGGATTTTTCACTTCCTCTGTAAGGAGCGACAATGCTTCCTCAGCTGACATCGGCCTGCCAAATAAGTAGCCTTGCATCTTCCGGCAACCCAGGTCCCTCAGGATACGGACTTGATCTTCTGTCTCCACGCCCTCGACAACGCAATCGAGATTGAGGTTTCGACATAGATCAACGACCGATTTCACCACTTTTTGACTCGTGGTGTTTGTCGCGATCTCTCCGACAAAACTTCTATCAATCTTTATCTTGTCCAATGGGAGCCTATGCACATAGCTCAGACTCGAGAATCCTGTGCCGAAGTCGTCCAGCGAAATATGGACGCCAAGTTGCTTCAGGAGTCGAAGTGAGTCGCTTGCCACATCGAAATCACTCACGAGCGCTGTTTCTGTAATTTCCAGTTCGATTCGTTGCGCAGGCACGCGACTCGCCGAGATGATTTCGATGATCCTCCTGGTCGCTTCGGGAGACTCGATATCGCGCGTTGACAGATTAAACGAAATTCGCACGTGATCCGGCCATTGCTTCGCACTTTCAAGCGCCCTTTCCAGCAAAATCTCGCTAATCAGCAGGATGCGATTCGATCGCTCTGCATGCCTTATAAATTCCGCTGGTGGAACCTTGCCTATCGTACTGTTAGTCCAGCGTGCCAGCGCCTCGAAGCCCGCAATGCGAGTTGCGGGTAACTCAATGATGGGCTGAAAATCCAACGATAATTCGCGCTCAAGATCAGCTTGCGCCAACGCTTGCTCAACCAGACCTGATCTGCGCCGCTCGATCTCATGATCCGCTGAGAATATTACTGGCTTGCCCCTCGAATTTTGCTTGGCGTTGTATAACGCGTAGTCGGCTCGTTCAAACAGCACGTCGACGCGTTCGACTCTACCCCGCGATACGGCGAATCCGATCGAGGCAGACAGCCGGGCAGTCGTATCCGGCAAATGGTAAGGCAGCCGCAGTGCACAGCAAATCTCCGTTCCACGATGGGTAATCTCATCGTTGGAAAGATCCCCGCGGAGCAACACACCGAACTCATCACCTCCGAGGCGCGCCAGGAAAGCGGACGAATCCTCGAATTGCTGCAATCGGCGCCCTACTTCTGCAAGCACCCAATCGCCGCTGGCATGACCGTAAGCGTCGTTCACCAGCTTGAAGCCGTCAAGATCCACCAGACCGATCACCGCAACTCCGCCATCCTGAAACATCGATGGCCCGGCGCCTTCCAGACAAGCTAAGAATGCGCGTCGATTCGGCAGTCCAGTCAACGAGTCGAGATTCGCCAGCCGGAAGTTTTCGTCACTGAGACGCTGAGTCTCAATCTGCCTCAAATGCAACTCCTCTCGGGATTCAATCAATCTGGCAAAGTCCCGGTAATAGGTCAGCAATATAACGACCATCGCGACCGATACGAGAAAGAGGTTGACCGCGATCGAGACGAATACAGGTTTCCCGGTCGACAGAAAGAAAATCACGAACGGTATGATCACAATTACAGTCAGCGATAGCGCCGCCGCTCGCAGATGCATCAGACAAAAAATGCACCCGATGACCGTAATCGCCATGTAAAAAGCGACGTGGATTTGCTGATATGCATCTCCGTACGGATACAGGCTGAGACTCCATGCAGTAAAAAACACGGCAAGTACCGCTGCGAGACGAACCGTCCGGCGCAAGCGTCTTGCCGCCGTAGCCGCATCGACGTCATGGTGGCGAGTGCGCAGCCACCAAGCGAAGCGGACAACGCAAACTAGGCACAGAAATGCTGGCACCCATATGGAAAGAGGGGCTGGAGTCGAGTGGACGTGGGTGATTGCCAGTCCTGCAGTGTTTGTTACCAGAATGAAGTACAACAACGGTATCTGTCGAGAGAGCGCGATGAACTGAGAGCGCGTCAGCGAGGCATTTTCCCCGGACACGCGGAACATCGATATACATGCGCTAAAGGTACCTCGCCAGCGAGGAAACCCCATGCGGAGAATTTGGTCGACCATGACTACGTTGCGTCCTTGTGGGGGATTTCTTGGATTGACTCGCTCCACTCCAAGCGGCAAAGCGACTTCTCCATGTATTGGTCAGCGACTCACGGAGTGGACTTCCGGTAAAACAAGCTCCCTTGAGCGCGACAACGAAAGGCTCCAATGTCCGTCGCGTCGCCCGCACGACAATCCGCGCTGCTTTCCCGTAGACCGAATTAAAAGTGTCACCGCCCGGACCTCGAAGCATCGGGCCGAGGCGCCGCTGAGGTGACACTTTTGCTTGCAGTCGGAACGACGTAAAACTGTCACTTCGCATAGGTCCGTATTAACTTTGTCACTTCGCATCGTGCTTGGTGCCTTTTTCCTTAACTCTATGATTTTGCGGATGATTCTCGATCGCGACCGGCGGTTGCCCGTCACCTGTGCCTGCCGCATGGGCGCGCGCTTGGGAGGCGCCATCAGCAGTTCTTGCTTAACCGTAGAGGGCCGAGGAGTAGCGTTGTGTGACTGCAACTAAGGATATACAGTTAGGAATACCACATAGATTCAATCTGATCCAGAGCGATGCCGTGCATCAGATATGATAGAACCCAAAGCAAGGGGTTCTATCCAGTGACCGAGGTATATTCAACCTGTGAGTTCGGTCGCAGGGAGCGGGTCAACTACTGGAGCTGAACCGCTTACGCAGCAAGGGATACAGGCCGGCACGGAGGTTCTAGCGAGCGCCTCGGTCATGTCCTTCTGGGACACCGATGGCAGTACAATTCACCGCATCCTTTCGTACCGAAGGCGGTCCCACCTGCTATGCCGCCACACCGTTGCGCCGCGGCCATAGATCAGGATTACGTATAATAAAATCATAAAGAAAGAGTACGATCTTCATGCTTTCCCTAGGCTTGCTTTTGCGCTCCGCAACGCAGGAAAGCGACCCAAGCGGATTACACAGTGACACGCTCGCGGACCGGCGGCAGTGACGATTTTCCTTCGCTCGCGCTAAGTCATTGAACCGGCGCGCTTTTTTTGCGAAAGTGACTGACCAACACGCGAAGTGACAGTTTTATTGCCGAAGTTGTGACACTTTTAAAGCGGTCTACGGCAGGCAGCGCCCTTGCCTACAGAGAGGCCGGTCGATGTCATGTGGCTGTCGCGCCCGGTCCAATAGACGGGTTGCTTCGCTCCGTCCCACCTTCAGTCGCGGACGGTTGTGTCAGGGGCTTACACGGGCACCGACTCATCACATTGGAGAGACCAATGCTGCGAATCCGTAGCCTTCGAGTTACCGCGCAGTTGGCAGACATTGAGATGAGCGCCGAGTACTGCGCGCAGGCCGGACGTCTTCGCATTCTTAGAGATGGCGCTCTCGTGCGCGAGTGGTTTGCGCCAAATACGTGAGTGGCCATTGCGTCAGTCGCCGGCGCCCGCATTGCGGTACACGGTCCGATTCGAATGAGCTTCGCGCGTCGTTGGAGAGCCAGATATCGCTGCTGCGCATCGGCTAGTCTTCACTGCTCTCTGGACTGGCAACCAGAGCAATTGGTGTCGTTGCCTACGAAGAAGATAGCCGGCGTCAGGTGGTTTGCAAGTTGGCGCTTGGCCGTCACCCGAGGGCGTGGATGGCAGCTGGCTCGCTGCCGCCAACCATTATTTGCAATCCCATCGCCGCGTCGACGTCGTCCACCACGACGGCGAATGGAAAACGCCCCTCGGATTTTTGTCGCGAGGGGCGCTATCACGTCAGAACAGTTTCACTTACAGCGCGGCGTCCTTCAGCTTCTTCAGCGGGCGCACCTTGAGGCGCACCGAAGCCGGCTTCGCTGCAAACCATTTGTCTTCACCCGTGAACGGATCCTTGCCGAAGCGCTTCTTCTTAGCCGGCACGTCTTGCGCGACCACCTTCAGCAAGCCCGGCAGGGTGAACTCCTGCGCGCCTTTCTTGTGAATCGAAGCGAGCACCGTTTCTTCGAGGGCCGCCAGCAACGCCTTGGCTGCTTTTGGCTCCACGCCCGAGCGCTCGGCCAGGTAAATGGTCAGCGATGCCTTCGTGAACGTATCCTTGATCGGTTTCAAGGGAGATGCCGCAACCGGCTTCTTCACTGCTGGTGCGGCCGCTTTCTTCGCGACTGGCGCAGCTTTCTTGCTGACAGTTGGCGCTTTTTTCGTAGCGGGCGTTCCCGCTTTCTTCGTAGCGGGAGCCGCGGTTTTCTTCGTAGCGGTTGTTGCCATGAATGCCTCTCTTCTCGTCAAAGGTTGCCCAAGGCCTTTGCCTTTGCGCCGTCACCGACTAACGCAAAGGTACAAATTCTCGGGTTGGGCGCCAGCGTAACAACACCGACATGAAGACGCAACGTCCTAGATCTTTATTGAGGGGGTTATTTGAATGAAAGTCACGAAAATGGCGACCTGTACCTCGCTTCTTGGAGGCGCTTCAGTAAAACCCTTCTTCAACAGGGCTTCGGGCCATGCTCAAAGACGGTCAAATCGAACGACAGCCCTACTCTCGGACGGTCGCTGCTTTGCGAGAAACAGCGCCTCCTCTCGTATGGAGCCGGCGTTATCGGGCGTGCACAAACGATGGCACATAACCTCAAATCGCAACGGACCTTCACCGGTACGACCGTCATCGTTGGTTGCATCTGCGTAACGCGAAGACCCTATCAGTGCTTTCACACAACCGACGCTCATGGCATAGTGCGGCCATATCCATTAAGGAGCTCTCAATGCCCACCCTCGAACAGATCCAAGAAAAGATCAAGAAATTGCAGGCACAAGCGGATACGTTGATTGCAAGAAAGGCACAAGCAGCGGTCGACCAAATTCGAAAAATTATGCTGACGCACGGGTTGACCACCGTCGACATCGAAGTTAAAGCAAAGGCGAAGCGCGAAGCTAAAGCGGCGAATGGGAGCACGCCAAACATCAAGGCGAAGGTTGCCCGTAGTCTAAAAGGCGGCACCCCGCCGAAGTATCAACATCCTAAGACAGGCGCCACCTGGACCGGCCACGGTCGCGCGCCGGCGTGGATTGCGGATGCAAAGGACCGCACCAAGTTCCTGATTGTGAGCGGTACTGACGCCGTTCGCGCGGCGAGCGTGAGCCCTGTGAGCAAGACCAAAAAAGCCTCAGTAGCTGCAGGCGCACCTGCTTCCAAGGGACAGCGTAAAGGACCGCAGCCGGCAAAATACCTCGACCCGAAGTCTGGAGCCACATGGAGCGGACGTGGTCCGGCGCCCTCGTGGCTTGCAGCAGCGAAGGACCGAACGAGGTTTCTCGTTGACGGTGCCAACAGCAGTTCAGCGGAATCGGGTAGCGCGAAGCTTGCTGGCAAAAAAACTCCAGCCAGGAAGATAGCTGCGAAGAAAGCGGTAGCTTCGAAGCCAGTTGCGAAGAAGGCCGTGACTGCGAAGACTGTGAGTAAGAAAATTGTGGTGAATGCGACGCAGAAGGCAGCCGCAAAAAAGGCGCCGACGAAAAAAACGCCGCCAAAGAGCACAGCCGTGAGCAGCCCGTCGGCAGTTCTCGAAACTAGTGTCGGCTCAACGACCTGAAGGTGATCGCCCGGTTTGACCAGCGACTGCTTGCCACGCCGGGCGAACGAAGAACACGACGTCTTATTGGCGCTGTAATAAGGAACCGGTGCCAATCCTTTCATCAAAGCAGTGTCTAAATTTTCTTCGGCAGTGGGGACGTGCCCGCTCCACCAACGATGGCCGCTCAGCGCAGCTACGCCGCGCGATCTGCCAAGACCTATCTGTTCGAGTCGGCGTGATCCCGGTTTCCGAAGTTTCAGACGCTTCGCCGTCTAAGCTAGCGGCAACGCACGGAAGTGCTGTCGGCATTGCGCCCGACCACTGCAGACGTCGCATTGATCTGCGCTCTCCCCTATTCCGTCGATGTCCCCAATCTCGTGAGAACCCTGAGGGTCCCCCGCCGAACTTCAAAGCGCATTATGTTTGAGGAGCAGCCACGAAGTGACACTCGATTCCGCCAGTCCGTCTTTACGCTTCAGGCAATCTTGCGCTGAGACTGGATTTCACGCGACGTTGTTCCAGTTTGCCGCATTCACGTATTGTCCGGTCCATCATCGCACCCTGCGTGACACCTCTGGATTCGATCAAAACCAGCCTCCGCAATCCCGTCTCGAGACCTCGTTCGATGGCCGTATCAGGCCGATCATCCCCTGCTCGATTACGCCGATCCTTGACGGCCGGCGTCGCTCCGTCCAATCAATCCCGAACGGTAGATGTCGATGGCATAATTGGCTTTCACTTGAACAGCCGCCGGCTCCCGATATCAAGCATGCAACTCGATATTTTTGCAGACAGCCGCGATGTGATGCTGCGCAACGATGTCCTGAGCGCGCTGCAACGCTACGACGCGCACGAGACACAGCAGACCCTTCGGCGGCTGAGTGACGAGTATCCTGATGACGACAGCATTCCCCAACTGACCGATCTGGCCGGAGCTCTCGATCTGCGGTCAACCATCGCGTTCTCCAAGCATGAGGTCGCGGCTGAAGCACGGTGTGCCCTCGTTGAAAAAACCACGCCGGCGGCCCTGCGCATGTGGAGCGAACATGCGGGCAGCAGATGGCTTCTACCCCTATGGCGGGAACTGGCGCAGCGCGCGACTTCGCTGCCCTTCCGAGCCGATTCGACCGACACGCATGCAGCAGCGCTATGGCTGAAGGCAGGCGGTTGGTCGGATGCGCGCAACGCGGTCCTTACTATCGAATCATGGCGTCGCATTCCAGCGCCTTTAGCATGGATGGCCGAAGCCTCCTACCGGCTCGACGCACTGGAGGACACATGGCCCCTCCTGGCCGAACTCGCATGGCTCGCGCCGGAGCGCTGTGCCGGACTTGTCGAACGAATGGGCGACAAGTCGTTGGATTCGTTGCTCAAGAAGTTTTATACGAGCTTTGAAGGCGCCGGCGATATCACGGATATCGCTTGGTTCCCTGCCTGGATTTTGATCGAGAGACCCGCTCTCGCGCGCCTCCTGATCGCAGCGCAGCCCTCAACGCAGACGAGTCCGGAACGCGCGATGCGACTCCTGCTTGAACTGCTCAACCTTGAGCGACAAGGTCGCCACTACGACATTTTGGATTACCGCAAAAAGCTTCAGGGCTTGCAGGCCTCGCTCTACTTGTCCTACATGAGCACTCGCTGATTGAAAACTCCAACGGTCCGAAGTAGCTCCCACAAGTGGGCATTCGCTTCCCACTTTCGACGTCAGGCTTTCGGTTGGCGCTCAGCGCTGCCGATTCAACGTCTGAAGGAAGCGGTAACAGAAATCAAGCACGCGGCGCGCACCGACCCTATTCTTGCGGCCGACGGCGCAGTTCCGCTTCTCGAAAAGGTCTCGCCCGCGCTGGAGCAAGTCAATAGCTCCTCCGGCGCACTGGGAAGCGCAGTGATTCGCGCCATCGACGTACTCGTCCCGATCATCGCCGCGCCGGACGTTACAGAATCCGTGCGCGACGCCTGGCTTGGGCTAACGCACGGTTAGTTAGACTCGAAAGCACGGAATTGCTTGGACTACCGGGAATCGGCAGCAACGGTCAACAGAAGCGGTGGCCATAGGGTGGTCGTCCTGGGAAGGCGACCGGCGCTTTGCGACCCCCGTTGAATACGCTCGCGGTGGAAAGCTGAAGTCCGCCGCGTGTCGGTAACGCACTGCTGCTGTCGGTAAAAAGAATTCCTCCCACAGAGGGCCGCTGTCAGTAAAAATGCCTTTGCGTTTAAAAGGGGCGCTTCGTTCGTTTGTGGAGCGGCCCGAAGCACGACGAGATTGAACCGCAAGAAACGGAGTTTTTTTAGGTGCGCACAGTGATAGGTTGATGTCTCTGTAGAGGACGCTTCCCGTCAAGCGACAAGCGAGTCGCTACCGGCAAGGTCAACGAAGGTAGATATCATCAACAGGAGTCCAATCATGTTGCCGTTGCTTTCTTTTCATGCGTTGGTTGCGCATCGAGGGGACGGATTACGCCCGGAGCTGCTCGCCCTGCTCCAACGTGATTCCCAGCCTCAGACGCCTCCCGCGGAGGTCAGCCAACAACCCACGTCAATCCAGAAGGGCGTGGGAGCAGGACTCATCCCGGACGATCCAGCCGCCGAATAATGTCGGACCGTCCGAG
Organism: Caballeronia sp. SBC1; assembly: GCF_011493005.1. Taxonomy (NCBI): domain Bacteria; kingdom Pseudomonadati; phylum Pseudomonadota; class Betaproteobacteria; order Burkholderiales; family Burkholderiaceae; genus Caballeronia; species Caballeronia sp. SBC1. The sequence goes on along the minus strand of NZ_CP049160.1, from coordinate 85,881 downwards.
CGGCAGTTCATCCTGATGATGTGGCGTTCGAACTTGTCTAATCATCCCCATGCGGGTGGAGAGTCGACCGACCGGACAACGCAGACCGTCTCTCGACCGTCTGCGTTGTCCGGTCGCAGGGCACGCCGATCACCTCGCCCAGCATTCAGCGGTTCGAATAGATGCCCTGGCTCGTCAAGGCGTAGTAGCCCACAACCAAGATGAAGATCCCAACCGCGAGAAGCGGGTGAACAAACCAACCTAGCACAGCCGCAACGAAGTAAAGCAGGATGCCAAGCGCCGGTCGAAGCACCTGCGACGCAAAAGCAGCCGCTGGCAGGTGCGGCTTCAAGAGTTCAGGATGGCGATGCAAATGCCGAAAAGCAGGGAGCCACGATGCCGACATCAGTCCGGCTATTAAGGCATAAAGCACCACGGCTGCCTTCTGATCCATAAGGTTACCGTCGCGGAATCCACCCGCCAGCACGCCGGTCGGAAACGGGATCAAGGCTGCGGTGCCAACGATGCCAAGATTGAAGCAGTTGAGCGTCACATCCACCTTACAGAGACGCTCGAACATGTAGTGATGGTTGAGCCAGATGATTCCAACGTAGATGAACGCAATCGCGTAGGCCAAGTAGGAAGACCATTCCGCCAGAAGCTCTTCGCCCAATCTAACCCGGCGCCGCATTCGGGCGGTGGATTTCCAGGACAAGTAGCGTAATGATGATCGCGAAAGCCCCATCACTGAAGCTTTCAATACGGCGTGGCTCCGGAAGGCCAAACTCGCTTCTTATCTCTGCAGCCTGTGCCGTCTCAGCGTTGGGCCGCGGGAGCGGAAACGACGGATCAGCATTCTGGGCGGGTGTGTTACACGCACCCCGGGCCTTGCACCAACAGGTTTTCGACCAGCGTTCGAAGAAAGACTTATATGCTCCCAGTACTGACATGGTGAGTCCCTTTCGTAGAGTCATTTGAAGCGCTCGGAGCATATCCATCGGAACGGCCAGAGCGCATGCTGGGACAGTATCGTGATCGTCAGTTTGAGACGCTCCGTTCCTTGCTTTTTAAATCGATAGCTAGCATTGCTTCAGATCTCCACAACGGCGGACCCGTGTATGGGCGGGTGTGGCTGCATGTGGCCGAACCCGGTCCGATGTTGAACTAGCGGAGTAGGCTGTCGTTGATCGGTCCGCATCGGGCAGGAGTCGACCCGTTGCGGACGGCCGGCTCATTTGGTTGAGCGGCCGCTGCTATTGAGACTTCCATAGTGCGACACGTGTCGCCGTCCGCCGAGCGTGAATCGGCATGCAGTAACGGATGGCAAAGCTCTTTTCTGCCTTGTCACATTCAGCATCGCAATACTGGAGGTTGAAGCTGTGACCTGCTGTGCGACCAGCAGTTGCCTACCCGGACATGCGTGATTGGTAACGATCGGGTATGAAGCTCCGGGGACAATGTACTTTTCGAAAGACGGCTCACCCTGGTGACAGGGAAGGATTCGACACTGCCAGCAGTCGCGCGGTGTGAAGGCTAGGCAAGTTCCGCATGCACAACATAAGTGAATTGCCGTTTTAACCCTCGTAATCTCAGAAGAGCCCAAACTGCTGAATGGCTCTAACCAAAAGGTGTGTGGCTGGTTGCACTTCTTATGGATGAGTGCACGTCGCCAGATATGCCACCGGGGGATAGGCAGGTGCTAAACGGATAGGCCCGACAACAATCGGGTCGGCAGGATTGGGAACGTGGTAACCCCGATTTCCCGCCCTTGCTCCAAGGTATCGGAGTAGCGGCAAGTAACCCGCAAGGGGAGCTGTTGGGGAAGCGGGCATGAGAACGCGGAGAAAGCGAATGACGACCTGTAATAGGTCGTATAGGGGTTCCAGATTTGCCCCGGCCCGAAAGGGTGCAGACTTCCACGTGGTGCAGTTGTCGCAGGCCAGCATTTGAGATTCAACGAAGGGCAGCTTGTGAGTAACCGGTCTGACTACGGTTCAGCGCCCTTCGCCTTAGCGATGAGGCGAATCGACGATGTGACGTTTGCGAAGGGCTTGCGCTGCAATGGCAAGACCGGCGTCAGTATGGCGCTTAACGCTGTGCTCGAGCTGTATGCAGGGAAACTTGCACGTACAGTTCTTCGGGGGCCGCGTTTCTGAGAGGGAACGCGGCTACCCACTATTCATGACATTACCAGAGCGTAGCCTGCATCCAGCACGCTGCAATGATCGAGGGTCGCTTTTGAGCGCTCTTGAGTTTGTTGCGCGCGGTGAACTGCAACTCGCTCAGATCGTTAGGACAGTAGTTGGCCAGCCCATGTCGCTTGAGCCACGCCCACAGATATTCGACCGGATTGAGGTCCGGGGCATAGGGAGGAAGAAAGGCGATTTGGATGTGCCCGTTCAGTGCATCGAGATAGTCGCGCACCAAGCGGCTGCGATGCGCCTTCAAACCATCCCAGATTACCAGCAGAGGTTGCTTGAGATGGGCCTTGAGTGCTTTGAGAAATTCGACGATCTCTTCCTTGCGGATGCTGCCCTCGTGCAATCTGAACAAACAGTTGGTGCGCGTGAGTCCGGCGATCACCGAGACGTGATTCCAGTTGAAGTGAAACTGGATGACCGGCGTCTGACCCTTGAGCGCCCAGGTGCGCACGCGCGTAGGGCGCTCGCTGATTCCGGACTCGTCTACAAAGACAATCAGTCGACCTTCTCGACGGGCTTTTTTTTGAGAGCCGGCCACGTACTGCGTTTCCAACTGCGCACTGCATCTTCGTCGCGCTCGATGGCCCGCTTCTCAGGCTTTTGCACGCTAAAGCCCAAGGCGCCCAGGATTCGCCAGATTTGCGTTTGGCCGAACTTGACGTCGTACAGCCGTTCGATAAGCCCTCCCACACGCTTGAGCGTCCAAAGCTCTGTACCAAAGCCGTGCTCGGTAGGCTTTTGCAGAATGGCTCGGCGCAAACCTTCCAACTGGGACTCGTCCAGTCTGGCAGGACGGCCCCTCGATGGCACCCTACGCAACGCTTCGATCCCGCCTTCATCGAGCAAGGCCTTCCACGTGTACACGGTTTGCCGGGCCACCCCCACTTCGAGTGCGACTTCGGCAGGCTTTTTCCCCTTGAGCAGCAGTCGCGCTGCACGCAATCGTTTCTTTGTCGCCTCGTCCGATAGCCTCTTGACCATGCCTCATACCCCCAAACAGTTCATTGAAGATATAACGCGCCGGGCTCCAATTGGTTGTCATGTTTTACGGAAATATCAATAAGCGCCGTTCAATGCGGTCGAGAGAGCGTCCACACGTTCGCGATAACTCCATCGAAACGATGCGAACAAATGGTTGGCTGAATGGGGATGTGCCGCCCACGCTCTCGCATCCCATCCAGAATCGATGAAGTCCGAGGCGGCGAAGATGAATTCCAACGTGTCTGTGAGAAATGGCACGAACGGCTCAACGCTTGGATAGTTGATGCCGTCTAAGCTCCCATGCACAAAGTAGTTTCGCAGCCTCACGGCGAGTGTTGCTACGCGTGCAAGCTCGAGAGGCGCATATCCGAGATGCATAGCGACTTTGTTTGCATGGTGAAGTACTTTCTTGGTAAGCGACGGCCTATTCATCCGACCCAGTGCCCCTAGCACGGACTGGCGCTCCAAGCCCTCAGGCAGCTTTCTGAATATTTCTCTGCACTTTTTGCGAGCTTCCTCGAGATCTGGCGAAAGCCCGGATGACGATCCACCGTTTTCCGGCGGAAGGATATCGAACATATTCGCGACAGCCACTAGCCGGTCTATGCTGTAGGAACGGCCTTTCCCAATCCCGTCAACAAACCTAATTCGGGCGGTCTTCCAAGTGACCTCTCGCTCAAGCCAGCTGCGAAGGACCTTGGAAAACTCGTCAGGGTGGCGGACTGGAGCTAATGGTACATCACCGGGATGCGGCGCATCTGTCTGCCTCTTCGGGTTTTTCGGAGCGTGTTTCCAATAGAGATCGAGAACCGCTGGCATCACTATGCCGTCGCGAAGCTCTCTACCTTTGTCGGCCAACGTCAACTGGATCGATTTGATGGATTGCCGTCTTCCGGCCGCGACCGAAAGAAAGCGATAGATGGACATCAATCTGCTGATACATGTATCGAAATCTACGGGTGCCTCGAACGCCAGTTCCGCGTACATGCGATTTTTCACGAGGGTTCCCGTGCCGCCCATTCGGAAAGTAGGTTGATGATAGACCCGAAAGCAGCCGAATATGGTATCGACGCGAACGACATCGTGTCTTCCATTGAAGTAAAAGAAGTCAGGTCGTTCCACCAGTTGAGCACCGTGCCTGAATTTCGCGTCTGCTTTGATGGTGTCGATTGTTTGTTCGGATAGGAATGCATGACCGAATGCCTCGTAATCGTGGAAAAGCGTTGCTATGTCTTGCGTTGTGAACCTCACGGTTGCCAAGCACGCACTGTCTGGATCCAGATGATGGTCACCAATCGCAACGAAGTTGGGCAGCACTTCTGCCGAGTAAAACCGCTCCTCGTTTCCCCCGGCAGAACGAGATGAAGCGGAAACGCTGCGTATGCAACTTAAGTGTTCAGGCGAAACGGATTTCAAATTCTGAGCCATAGCCGGCGAGCAGCTTCGCGATCTCAGCATCGATGGTTTCCTTCGTCCAGGTGACGAAACGTCGCCAGTGATACTTGGCGTGCTTCCAGACGATTTCAATCAGGTTCAGCTCGGGACTGTAGGGCGGCAGATAGAAGAGCACCATGCGATGCTCGAGAAACCACCGGTCGATCCTTTCCTGATCGATGTTGTGATGAATCGAGGCATTGTCGAGCACCACGACCGTCATCAAACCGGGCTTGCCTTCCTGCGCGATCTGATCAAGAAACTGGATAATGTCGGGGCGTTTTATGGTTGCCTTGCGGGCTTCATGCCTGAGCAGGTTCGCACCGAAATCAAATGCACCGAGGACCGAGCGTCTGCAATGCGGCTGAGGAACAACACGGTGTGGCTCACCAATGGGCGACCAGCCACGTTGCACCGGCGGCGAAGCGGAGAACCCCGACTGGTCGAAGTAAATCAGGCGGCACGCCCCATCGCGAGCGGCCTGCTGCAACTTTGAGAGCGTGTCTGCTTTCACGGCGAACTCCTGTTCGTCGCGTTTTTTTTGAGCGAGTAGCGGCCACGCTTGTAGGAAAACCCGGCGCGCCTGAGCGCCACCGACAGCGTTTCCAGGCGGCATGGCAAAGGCTGGCCATGTACCTCCTCAATGCGCAGCGCAATCTGCCTGAGTGTCATCGATTCGGCGCGGGCCGATTCGACGGCAGTGGCGACCAGCGCATCAGACAATGCGCGGGGCCGCCCGCCCTTATGTCCGCTCAGCAAACCACACAGGCCCCTGTCGTTCCAGGAATGCGCCCAGTTGTACACCGACTTGTCGCTCACCTCGAGCTCAACGGCGATCTCATGAACCCGCCGTCCGCCGGCAAGCTCCAGCAGACCCAGCCCACGGGTCCGAAAGTCTTGATGAGGATGCTTGCGCGACAGCTGTTGCAAGATCTTCTTCTCCGGTTCAGTCAATTCAACGGCACATTTCACGGGCAGGCAGGCGGTCAGGATCAGATTGCCTCTCAGACTCGCCATTCTGAAATTCGTTTACTCGACACACTTACCCTTCGTAGATCTCCTAAGACACCGGTAATCGTCACGGGCTCGATATCACGTCCGATCTCGTGCTGGGCGTGGAGATGGAGCTTCATTTTGCGACAACCGAGGTCCAAGTCCCCTATCATGGCTTGCCCCTCCCGGATGGTGAAGGTGCCTGACATACGAACGGTTTTGTTTTTCTTTGTGGCCAAAGGAAACCTCGGCGATGTGACAAGTGTTGAACGACTTGGAGTGCCTGAATCTAGCAACGCACGTAGCGAACGCGGACCTCGGCATGTGCTTGCCTAAGGTCTCATCGCAGGATTTTCTCATCGAGTGTTTAAACGTCTACGCGGCCTGAAAATAATAAGCCAACTGAGACACTTTGCGTCGGAGCAATTTTTCGCGTTGACCGCTCCGAAGATTTGTAACCGCGCAGCGATCATCGTATAGCGCGAGATGAACGAAGTAGGCAATCCATGGCCAGGGTTCGTGCGCGCGTGTCGTCCCGGCAAGTTTGAGGCTCGTAGCGACGAAGATATGGCGGCGGATATTCGCGCTTAGTGTTCATCGATGACGGTGCCGGCATCCGATGCCGCGAAGCCACGCTGCACGGCCGGTGTTTCGACCAAAACAGCCGCTCACTGCCAAAAGTCGGCCGACCAAAATTGGCCGCTCACTGCCCTTCCGCGTCGGGTGGCGCGTGCCCTGTTGCGCTAAAATGGGGCTCGCGACAGGGCATCTACCCCAAACGTGGTTAGAGACGTGAGGGCTCCTCATCCACGGGTACCGTGTGCGATTCACGAGAGGCCCTCCAGCACAAGTGATGAAAATGGTAGGCACCGGGGACTTACAGTAATATCCGCCGCCAACTAGAACGCGTGCCGGTTCGACTCCGCCCTCGCGCACCAACGACGACCAGTAGATAGCCCAGATGTCGACAGTAGGCTGACCCAAATTTTCTGAACTTTGCCTCGATATGCGCATGGCAGGAACCAAGCGAAAAGCCACCCGGCCCGGTGCCAACCGAAAACCTCGGACCAAGTCGTTGCTGCTACCGATGTCGGCGCAATCGGCACGCGAGATGTCACTCGCCCAACACCTCGCGCTGGCTGCGTGCCGAGCCGACAGCGCGAACCGGCATCAGATCAACGAACTGGTCCGTTCGGTCTATATGGCCTACTTCCTTCAGCGGATGGGGTATGGTGATTTGCCGTTTGAGTGCTACGAACATGCAGAGGCGGCGTTCGAAAACGCTCTCGCGGTGGCTGCGAAATGTGGCAGGTGCATAATCAGCGGGCAGGACGCGCCCGTGATCGAACGCTTGCTTGCGCTGCACGACCAGCAACTGAGTGAGGCGCCGATGCACCGGGTAGTGGAGGCTGAAAAACAATTGCGTCAATTCCTCACCGGCACCGGCGTGTCGCCACTGGTTCGACCGAAATCGGATTAACGGCCGGTCTCCTTCTCAATGAACGCGTTCACTTTTTAGCCATGCCTCGCAACAAACGTATCAGTTCCCGCGCCCGCCTCCCCCTGAAGACACGTCCCAAGCGCGGTGCGCTGGTGCGGTACAGCGACCGAATTGCGGAGGTCTTGGGTGAGGCACGGGGCGAGCGCGTCATGATCCGTTCGCTGCACGCCGATGGTGTCGAGCGACGCAGCGCGGTGAAGTGGAAAAATCTGAGGTTGCTCGACGATCAATTGTTCTAGTGTGAGCCCTCAGGTATCAAGCCGAGCTCATTGCCACCGCCTGCGACCCGCGCAGGCGGAAAACGCGTTTAACGCTCTACTGGTTCACTGCGTCTTTGAACGCTTTGCCGGCCGTAAACTTGACGGTCGTTGACGCCGCAATTTGAAGCGCCTCGCCAGTCTTCGGGTTGCGACCCGCACGGGCTGCACGCGCGCCCGTGCTGAAAGATCCAAACCCGATCAATTGAACTGGGTCGCCCTTGACCACCGCGTTCGTCACGGTCGCCAAAAATGCGTCGATCGTTTCTGCTGCGGCGGATTTCGCGATGCCCACTTCGCTGGCCACTGCATCGATGAGTTCCTGTTTATTCATGTTCGCGTTCTCCGATTTAAGCGAAAGACAACCTATGTACCTGCCAGGCCCGGAGGATACCGCATCGGTCATACCTCGTTGGTGCGAGGCAGCGTCGGTATGACGGTGGGAGCGCCCTGCTCCTGCATTTGAGTTAACCGACCGCGCTAACCTTCGTCATCCGCATCGTATTATGCGGATGCATCGAGACCAGCTTAAATACGCAGCGGGCATCAACTCGTTGATGATGAAGTTTTACGTCGATTTTTCAACATATCCGCGCGGGAAGTGCGCACTAACTCAGAAGAGCCCAAATCGCTCGAGTGCCTAATAGCGACATGGATCGCGTCGATACACCCGGTTCGGGTGGAATCGATTCTTTGTCCGAATGGGTCAACGCGATATCAGGCGTGACAATATGGGCTGTTGGATTCTTCGCCGAAAACCTGAGGTGATCCTCGCACGGCAGCTCCCTGCACGTAACAGAAGACCTATATGCCCGACGGACAAGAGTTAGTACCCGAATTCGCATAGCCGATCGAAACGCAGTCGTACCTGTACGGCACTGAGAGGACGACGACCTCCCGCCCTCTCGACTCATTTACCTATCCACACAATAAGACCTTCGCGGCAACAGGACAACCCTTAGCAGACTTCCTCAGTCTGACGCACGCGCGGGAGCATCCTGTCGAACTCGCGCTTGACGATGCCATAGCATTCGCACGCCCGGGCTTCCAGACCCGCGCGATCGAGCACCTTGATGCAACCACGGCTGTGATGGATCAGGCCCGCGTCGTGGAGCTTTCCTGCTGCTTCCGTGACCCCTTCGCGACGCACGCCCAGCATGTCGGCAATCATCTGCTGCGTCACCTGGAATTCGTTGGACGGCGTACGGTCGATCTCGATCAGCAACCAGCGGCACAACTGCTTGCTCAGCGAATGGTGACGATTGCACGCAGCGGTCTGCGCAATTTGCGTCAGCAGCGCTTGCATGTACAGCATCATCAGGCGGCGCAGGAAATCCGAGCGATTGAACTGCTCGCGCAAGGCGGCGGCGCTCATGCGATAAGCAAAGCCGGGGCATTGGACCTGAACGCGCGTTGGCATGGTATCGCCGCCGGTCAGGATAGGAACGCCGGTCATGCCTTCACGGCCGATGGCGGCTATTTCCGCCGAACTGCCGTCTTCCATCGAATGAAGCAAAGAGATGATGGCCGTCGTCGGGAAATACACGTGATGGATACGTTGTCCTGAATCGCAAAGCAATTGGCCCGTACGAAGCTGCACGAGCTCCAGGTGGGGCGTAAGAGCTTGCCATTCGTGCGCCGGAAGCGCACCCAACAAATGATTGCCGTGCAGGTCGGATTGAAGGGTCAACATGTTTTTCTTCTCTGATTCGTGCGCTGTGCGCCGTATTTTTATTCTGGTCCACCCCGCGTCCCGTGATGCATCTAACGGCATCCATCGAAGACGTATTGCGACCAGCCCCGTAAGCAGCTCTGCCAAAGTCGTTTGCTTGTTTCGAATTTCGACATTGGCTAGTGCTGCACCACACATATAGCGAGGACCGTGCCAGTAGGCGTAAAACCCAATGCCATCATGGAGCGCCCTAGGATATGCAGTAGCGCACAGTGGAGATGAGAACGTTTTTGATTCAGTCTTGAACAGTGCCTGATCGAACCGGAACTATCCGTCCGATCAATCGCGCAAACGCTTTCGTCTGTTCAATGCCTTACTGGAGGCGCATCCGATTTCTATAACGCCATTTGAAACACCTGTATTTGCGACCTTGAAACCGTGATCGCATAAGCATTTGTCGGTTGTTTTAAAAGTGATACAGAAATGTCCGTCCGTTTTGGCGTGACCCGGGGAAAGTTTGCGTCGGGGACCCGGCGGGGGAGCGCTATCGCGGCATTACGGGCCTTCACACCTCGATGACAGAGCGGAGTTGTCAGCCTTTGATGGGATCAAAAACGGTTGCATGAATTGCGCGAGATTCAGCGACGGCCGTCTTCAGTAAAGTCCGGGCACGCATGGCGGGAACAAAACGAAAAGCTATCCGCCCGGGTGCGAACCGAAAGCCTCTGAGCAAGTCATTGCTGCTGCCGATGTCCGCGCAATCGGCGCGCGGGATGTCACTCGCCCACCCGTAGGCCAAATTAAATGTGTCACCGACGGAGCCTCGAAATATCGGGCCGATGCGCCGTTGCAGTGACATTTTTGCTTCCAGTCCGAACGAAATCAAAGCGTCAATTCGAAAGTCCGTATTAAATTCGTCACCTCGCCTCCTACACTTCGAATCCCGTCCGTAAGGCCCTGACTTATGGAAAATTCTCTGTATATTCCGGAGCCGGTCGCGCTCGCCCGTCCACGCGGCGCCCACCGGTTCGAGGCATTCAGCCCGAAGCTTGCGCGCCGCGTCATGTTTTACCGGCGTCCGCTGCTCGACCAATGGCTGCTCCTTGAGACGAATCCCAAAGTGATCGCGTTCTGCGAACGCCCAGGCTATGTGATGATCAACGGATCCCGTCGTCTCGCTGACTTCTGGGTACATTACGTCGATCTTCGAGAATTAGTTATCCTCATAGAATCTGAAATTGATGGATCGGTTACAGCATTCCCCTGCGACGATGAGGAAAACGAGTTGCTGATCCGGTTTGTCGCGCCGGCTGAACTAGCCGCTGCGCGTGTATGGCTCGACAACTGGCAGCGGATGCTCCCCTACCTTGTCACCAACCGCGGTCTCATTCCGTCAACGCTGTCCGGAACGATCGCCCGTTTCCTGAAGCAATCTCAACGATTGCTCGATATCGAGCGGGAATTCTCGTCCACCGATCCTGTTCTGGTTCGCGCTGCCTTGTTTGGTCTGCTTCATGACGGCCGGGTCAGCTCACACGAGCTTCAAACGCAACCCCTGTCCCTGCTCACGCCATTCGTGGCTACGGAGGCACCTTATGAATCGCCGCAAACCAGATCTGCAGGCGATCGACGTTAGCGCCTGGCCCACTGTCGCCTATACCGAGTTTGACCAGGCGACGCGGAACATGTTCGAGAAGCGCCAACAGGCCATATTGCGCTACGTCGCCGGGGAATCGATCAGGGAAATTGAGCAGTCCGCCGGTATCAATCGCCGTCAACTGTACCGCTGGCTCGAACGCGCGCAGCAACAGCATCCTGACGGGCGCCCTTTCGGCTTTCGGGGACTTATCCGCTACATGCGCATCGCAGACTATGAGCGAGTGCGCGACGTACAGGTGCACGGCGAACGCGGCAGTCGAGGCGCCGCTGGCGCTCTGGCGCAACTCTTTGAACGCTATCCGGCGCTTGCAGGATGGCTGCTTCTTCAGGTCAAACGTCGCAGGGTACTGCTTGAGCAGATACATACGGACGGTCACTTACGAACTCGCCTGCGCGGTCTGCAATCGCTACACGATGACTTCCTGCACCAATGTCGGTCGGTGGGGTTGACGGCAGGTGACTATCCGTTCAACACAGCCGACCGTGCACTTCGTTCGCTGTCACGACGCTTAAAGGATGAGATGTTGCGCACGTTCGGGACGGCGGCCCGCTCGGCCGGAGCGCCGCACCTCAAGGGCTTGCCTCGCCTCGACGCAGCAGGTACGCCCGCGGCGACGCGTCCGTATCAGGTCGTCGAATTCGACGGCCACCGGCTCGACATCCGGCTCAAGGTTGTCGTACGCGATCCACTCGGCTTTGCACACGAATTCGAGATGGAGAGGGTTTGGCTCCTTGCAATCATAGACGTGTGTACGCGCGCCGTGCTCGGTTATCACATCGCGTTAGCCAGAGAATACAGCCGCTACGACGTCATCAAGACAATCGAGAATGCGCTCGAACCTCATCACGCGCGGGCGTTCACGATAGCTGGCCTCGCCCGTGGAACGCAGGACGGCTTTCCGTCGGAGCGCCTGCCTGAACTGGCGTATGCAACCTGGGAATGGATGAAGCTCGACAACGCGAAGGCAAATCTCGCGAATGAGACCTTGACGGCGCTATGCGAGTTCGTTGGCTGCGTGGCTGACGCCGGACCGAAATACAGTCCCGACGAACGGCCTTATATCGAGCGGTTCTTCGGCACGATCGCCAGTCGCCTCTCATCTCGGTTACCCGGCTACACCGGTTCTCATCCACGAGACCTGCGTCGGGCACTCGCTGATCCTAAAGGCGACCTGCGCCTCTACGTCTCCCTTGACGAATTGGGTGAACTGGTTGAGTACGCCATCTCAAGTTACAACGGTACACCCCACACCGGCCTCAACAACGCGACGCCGCTGGAAGCCATGGAGTACTTCGTGCGCAGCAGGCAAACGCTGCTGGCGTGGCTCGCTGAACAGCGTCGCCGAACGCTCTGTCTGATGCAATCGGCAAGGCGGTGCCGCGTTCGGGCCTATATCGGGCAGGGTGTGCGTCCGCACATCAACCTTTACCGCGTCCGTTACACAAACCGTGTGCTTGCTGCCAGTACGCATCTGATCGGCCAGCGTCTGCTGATCTATATGAACGCGGACGATCTTCGCTCCGTACGGGCCTTTCTCGCGGATGGCACGGAGTTGGGCGTACTTGACGCTCAGGGCGCGTGGCAGTTGGTGCCGCACAACCTCAAGCTACGTCAGGAGATCTGCAAACAGTCAGGCAAGCGCCAGCGATTCTCTGACGTCGGCATGAATCCGATCGAAGCCTACGTTCAGGAGAAGTTCAAACAGGCGAAGAAGACGCGCAAGGCGGCGACCGATCTTGCCCGTACAAAGCAGTCGCTGGCGTCGGCATCGACCGTACGCACGCCGCTCGGGCCGAGCCGTCCCGCCGAGAGCGAAACTGCAGTTACAGCGCGCACGCAATCATCGACGCAATCGCAAACCGACGGGCTCGCCTCACTTCCGCCACCCACGCCGGTGCGTCCACGAAAGCTCTCGATTGGTACTGGCCAAGTCTTTTAACGTCGTCATTTTAGGGAGTGTGTCATGTCGCTTAAGATACCGCGTCCGGTCGATCCATCGCTGCATCCACTCGTCACTGGCAATTACCGTCTCGCCACACCCGCAATTGAAGGCTTCTACGAACTCGTCACGCGCTGTCTGCGCTACCGGATCATGGGTGCGCTCATCTATGGCCCGTCGCGGGTTGGCAAGACCCGCGCCATCGAATACGTGCGGCTTCTACTCGCACGCGAATACCCGAAGATCACCACGTACCATGCGCAGTGCGAGCACAAGCCGCGGCACGCCGAGGGCCCGTTCTTCGCAACGCTGCTTGAGGCGGTCGGCGACACTTGTCCGAATGCCGGCACAACGTCGACCAAACGAACGCGACTCTCGTTGCGCATTCGCGAGGCCGCCGCCAGGGCCGGAAGTGGCACCGTGATCCTGTTCTGCGACGAGGCGCAGAGACTCAATGACCACGAGTACGAATGGCTGCGGGACGTGCACGACGCGCTCGATCGTCAGCAAATCAAACTTTTCACGTTCCTCGTTGGACAGGAGGAACTGCTTGCACAGAAGACGGCACTCCAGGTTGCGCACAAGACGCAGATCGTCGCGCGTCTCATGGTCGAAGAACTTGCGTTCTCCGGCATCCGCAACGCCGAGGATGTCGCAACGTGCCTCAATGGTTACGACCAGACCGCCTATCCCGAGCGGACCCCCTGGAGCTTCACGCGCTTCTATGTGCCTCAGTCCTTCGACGCCGGCTATCGGCTGACCAGCGACGCCACCGTTCTGTGGCAGGCGTTCGAGAATGCACACCACAAGGCGAGCTTGCCGGGGATCCTGGACTTGCCCATGGAATCATTCGCACGCGCTGTCGAGATCGTGCTCAAGGACAGCGAGCTCAAGGACGCACCAGGCTACTGCCCCGACGCAGCTTTGTGGACTCACTCGGTGCGTCACTGCGGTTACGTTCAGTCTCGGCATGCCACCGGACGCGTGCTTGCGACGGCGTAACCCGGCGGCGCTAAAGCCGCCTCGCTTCCCGATTCTGGCGTTTGACGAGCGCGAACTCCGTCTGGCGCTCGGGAGCGTCTTCAATCTCAAATGGCTAATGCCGGGAGAATCACTGGTCTCGATTCTGTGGAAGTTCGGCTGTGCAAACGCACTCGCTGCCGATTTCCTCGTTCAACTGATAGACCCCGATATTGACCCGTCTGTTGGCGTGGCTCCTGTGCGCGAGGTCGTCAACCTCATGCGCCTTCGTCGTCTGCTGCGCCTGCCCGAGAACGTGCTGCACGCATCGCTGCTCGACTCGGCGGTCCCTGGCCGCTACCACCCCGCTTTCCGGTATTGCCGACAGTGCGCGGCACATGGCTACCACAGTGTGCTGTATCAACTCAACGATGAAGACCGTTGTCCTGCGCATCGGCAATCGCTCGAAACGCGATGCCTGCACTGTGGGGAAGAGACGCCCTACGTCGTCAACACCAGCCTCGTCGAAGCACCGTTCCGATGCGTCTCGTGCCACTCGCACTTCAGCTACGGGCGCCTTTCGCTACTTTCGACAACCCCGGCAATGCGCAGGCGGGACCGCGCTGCCATCAGTCATCGATTGCGCGTTCGCTCGGACGAAAATATGGACGTCCCTCGTCCTGAGCAACGTCCACGGTCGCCGGTTGACGACTTACGCGCCATGAAGCGGTGACACTTTTAATTCGCGTCCGACAACCTGTTGAATTCTCTTGGTTTTTCTCGCCGCCGGCGCTGGATTTAGGCGAGTTGACAGATTTAGTTGCGAACTTGTGACAGATTTATTTCGGTCTACGCCCGCCGACGCGGGTGCATCGCGATACCGGAGGCGTTTCTCTGAGGCAAATCACACGACCCGCGACAAAATTCGATGGCGCCGACGCCCGAGCTCGCCGGTCCGTTAAACGACCTCACGGGGTGGCGATGATCGCACCTTGCCGTCGGCCACCTGTATACCTGGCCTCATGTCGTGAGCCGCCGGATCCGGCGAGCTCGGCGGTTCTTTCTGACAAAGCACAGCGATGCACGGCCCAGCGGTGGCCCGTAAATGATAGGCGACGTCCTATCCGCTTCGTCTCACGAATGTTCAGCTTTCCGCGCCGCAGGCAACCCGTTCGTCTGTCGCATCAAGTCGCGCTAATGTCCCCGTTCTTGGAGCGATGCCCTGAGCGGCAAGCGCTCAACCCGGCGTACCCGGTTCGACTGCCCACACGATCGCGGGCAGTCGCGCGATGAGCCGCCCTCCCCCGAGCCGTCGCGAATCAGCGCGGGCGTTCTGTTTTTCAATGCTGATAACTCGTATCAGACCTTGCACCAACTTCAGCACCATAGTCGTTGACTGGCTTGTCTGCCACAGCCGACGAGAGAGATTTTTGCGTTACCGGCGGTGGCCAAGAATCGCCCGCTCCTGCACAGCCGCCGAAGGGGGCAAATTTCTTAGGTGGATTTAACCGGCATGCGTGACGCCGCTTTCAATGGAGCGGCCTCAAGGCCTGTTCTTCCCCGACGAATGCGACGAGTTCGCTATGCGTCGGACAGGTCGCCGCGTCGGCCCGTTGTCGCTCTAGAACCCGCGCGTAGAGCATTTCAAAATCACCCCAGACGGTCGGATCGGATCTGCGTACTTCGGCGCGATAGTTCTTCGTCAGGTGGTAGTAGTTGAATATCCACTCGTAGAATGCGTGCCATACAAATTCGGTTTGAATAGCGCCCCGACGTTCAAGCAATGCGACTTGTTCGAAGAAGTCCAGCACTGTGTCGACATGTGAGTTGCTGATCAGGCCGCTGTCTCGCAGCCCTGTGCTTTGGAGGTAATGCGCCGCCCGATAACGCGCTTCGTGCATACGGGGACTATCGAAGGTTTCGGTCAACTTCAACAGCATGTCCGCGCCGAGTGTGATTTTGCTTTGCTGTACCTGTGATCGAAAGCTCCATGCCGCCACGCCCACGCCGATGACAGCGGCGAATGAGCCAAGGCACGCGCCGATAGAAGACCAGATAGACCATTTTTGCGTTGCGTCGGCGGAACTCAAAAAATCGCCCGTATGATAGGCGGTCGCCGCAAAAACGCCAACGGTAAGGCCCCCGAGGAGAAACGAAGCGGATAAGACCAGCCAACCTACTTGTGTCCTTGCATCCCTGTGCATCGGCATGATGACTCGTCGTTCCTTTCGTGCGTTTTATGGTCGCTTCGGCGGGCTGTCCCCGATTCAGAAGTCCGAGGTCTTCAACAGGATTCGCCCGCTACTAGGCGAACCGTCTTTGCGCTGTGCGACTTCGCAAATCAGGTCAGCTTTTAGTTGGAACGCGTCGGTCAACTCTTTGCCGTGAAGCTTTTCGCGTTTGGTCAGGTCTTCAATGGCTTCGCTGCTGACGCAAAAATGTTGCACCACGCCGTTGACCTCAAGATCAAAATCGACGCCTACGTCATCGCCCGCATTCATGGGATTGAACATTCTGTACATGGCCCTCTCCTTTTTGGTGTTACAGCAGGAACAGACTAGCATGCGTTAGCACAAGTTCGATGTGCTCTCATCAACGCTGATCTGAGCGAATGCATGCTTTTCAGGCAACGCATGAACGAGCTGTCCGCCGAGGTCGCTGCATTCCTTAGTCATCCTAAAACGGCTGGAAGCGGGTTTAGACGGTTAATCTCAGCCTCGCGAACCAGACGCCAGTCTCACGAATTCCGTTTCCTTGCATTCGGTCGCCGAGGACTTCGCGTCGATGTCTGGGCGGTATCCAGTTTTACTACTGGGGATGCGACACAATGTTATGTCGCAGCGCCTAAAACAGATCCCTGTAACGCACGAATGGTTGTCCGGTTTCCGCCGCACGTCGTACCTTGGCAGCCAACACCGCTTCGAGCCCGGTCGCTCCTTGCAGAGTTTCATACAGGTCAAGCCCTTCGATACAGATCACGGGCTGGCTCCGGCCAAAGGCAACCAGGGCATCCGGGCTGAATCCCGCGTGACTAATAAAAAGGCCACGAGTCCATGTAGCTCGTGTACGGACCTTTCCTGCGAAAGCATGAAGGTCACCAACGCCTGTAAGCGCGTTCTGCCACTTTGCCTCAAAGAGATAGGTTTCGTGTCCAAGCACCACGCTGCCGTCAATCTGCTCTCCCTGCAGTCTGAAGCTGCCGCGCGGAGCGAGGCCATAAGCGTCAAACAATTCAACCAAGAATTTCTCAAAGGCAAACCCGCGCGGCTGTGGTTCCAGTGCATGAAGTTCAAGGAGCGCGCGCTGCAGCGCAGACCGCCGATCTTCAGATACCACCGTAGCGGTCGTCGATTTCGCAGCGGGCGCCGAGGGAGCGGAATTGCCGCCGCCGGGTAGGCTCTCCAGGAACGCGTTGTCCCACAGGGCCGGAATCTTAAAGTGGAGGCGTTCGAGCAGCCTGTTCAGGTGTTCGATTTCGGCGCGTGATAAAGGGTCGGGCTTGCGGCTGCGCCACTGCATAGATTGGCCGACAATGACCTCAATCAGCGCACAGAACCGGTCGCGCCGGTGCTCCAACGTCCATCTGACCAGATGCGTGATGCCAGGCCGTTTGCTGACACCCGGTTGTGCCGGCCATCCCTGCGCGAGACCAGACTGCGCGGCGGCCAATGGAAATGACGTCGCGTTATTTCCGCTTGCCGGCAGAAACTCGTAGAGCAACGTCGCCAGTTCGGTGACAACGGCCTGTTCTGTGAAGCTCAGGCTCATCTTTTCTCTCCGGTTGTTATTCGCGTTCTCGGCAACCGCTCACGAGCCGGTCGCGTTAGCGAGCGTACCGGAGATTCCTTCAATTGTGCCCGTGGCCCATTCGTTGACTTCATGACGGGTGATAGCGCGGGAGACTGTGTCTGGATTCTTAACGTAGTGGTTGATACGCTTTGAGACGCAATCGATACAAGCGACCGCGGATATCGATGAATTGCCGTCAGAGATCGAAAAATCCCCATTTGAATCGCTTCAAGCGCAAGAAGGTTTCGCTCCAGCGTGAAACATTTCGGCCTTTAATGCCACCAACCCATGCTGGGTATAGCTTTCGGGCCACGCCAATTTGGGGTTGATTGTTTCACGGCCCTGACGTGTCGCGGAAAGCGCTCCTACGCAGTCCGGCCGGGGTGATCGAGCGAAAGTAGACAACACCACCCGCTTCGATACTCGGTCCGGACGTGCTGTTCGGCAAACACCTCAACGTGCCCTACTGGCGAACACAGGCCGTTGCTGGACGGCCGTAGAACCCCGCGCTGCTTAGGCTGGCCGGCAAACTACTGAACATTACCGCGCTAATGTTCAGTAGTTTTGGACTGACCCGTGCCGACAACACACGCAAACCCTTGCTCTGGCCGCCCGGCTGTCCCCGCGCTGTCGGCCTCGGTTGCGCTGTAGGTGCCGCTCTTTGAGCTCGATTGCGGCCCCGATTGTGGCCCCTTCTACGTTCCCGTCAGCTTGACCTTCTTTGCTGACGGACTGCGGTTGGGCAGATGCAGGGTTCAGAACTATGACGCTTTCTGCCCTTTGTTTTTGACGTGATGTCGAGAAATCGGCCCGACAGCCATACTGGACAAGCGATGCGCCTTGCGAAGACGTTGAAAGTTTACTTGCAGTTCCCATGTTTACCGGGTACATTTCGAGCAAATTCGCCGATCAGCGCTCAATAGTTCGACCAGCGGCGAATCCGTTAGATCACCCGATACAGGACGGATCCCATGGGAGCCAATGGTAAGCCCATCGTCTCGATCGCGACCACCGTGAACAACACCCCCACGTCATTCGCGCTCGACGACATTGAAATTATCTCGGATCACGCCAACGAAACCTTGTTGACTGTCCGGGAGCAAATGCTGCTGCCACATCCGAAAAAACATCCGCCGGTGTTCACGACACCACAGCTCGCAGCGCTCTGTCGGATTGATCGGAAGAAAGTGAACTATTACTGGGAGCGCGCCGAACTGGGCTTGCCTCAGGGCACCAGTATGCCGCGATCGCGTGAGTTTACTTTAGTACAGGCTCGCGAGTGGATCAAAAAGGTAGGGCCGTTCACGCCCCGCCCGGAAGGCGTCAAGGGCAAGAAAATAGCCATCGGTAACTTCAAGGGCGGCGTTACTAAGACAACGACTGCAATGACGCTGGCGCAAGGCCTTTCCCTCTTCGGCCGCCGCGTGCTTTTAGTGGACCTGGATCCGCAAGCGTCGCTGAGTGCCTTGAACGGTGTGATCGCCGATAGTGAGGTCACCGAAGACCAGACCATTCTCCCGTTAATTTACGGTGAACAGCCCGACCTGGAATATGCCGTTCAGGCGACATATTGGGATGGCATCGACTTGATCCCAGCGAGTGCTGCCCTATTCTCGGCTGAGTTTTATCTACCGTTCAAACAATCGCAAGACTCGACGTTTAGGTTTTGGGACGTGCTTAATGCCGGCCTGGAACCACTGCTCGACCGGTACGACGCCATCATTATCGACACGCCCCCAGCCCTGTCCTACGTGACCATTAACGCCTTTATGGCGGCGAATGGCTTGATTGTGCCTATTCCGCCCAATGCGCTCGACTATGCATCCTCGACCCAGTTCTGGTCCCTCTTTACTGATCTTGGCAAGAGCATGAAGAACGTCGTGCCTGAGCTCGACAAGCGTTTTGACTTCCTGCACGTTTTGTTGACGAAAGTGGACTCAAATCAGATCGCGACTAACAAGGTACGCGAGTGGATCACGCGCTCGTACGACAGCTTGGTGCTCCCGATCGAGATCCCGGCGACGACCGTGACGACGACAGCATCGATGGAGTTCGGGACGGTTTACGACATCTCCAAGTACGAAGGCAGCAACAAAACGTATCAGCGTGCGCGGGAGGCCTACGACCGATTCGCCGAGATGATAGACCAACAGCTCACCGCACTGTGGACGCTGGAGGCGCAATCGCTGGAGGTGCCGGCATGAACTTGCGGGACAAGCTAGCAGCGAAGAACGCTGCCATCGCGGCGGCTTCCGATGAGAACCGAGCAAGTACACGACCGACCGACGGCGGCCCTAAGACGGCGCCCGGGCGGCTGCTCGAAGCCATGCCGATGCTGGCAGCTAAAGACAAACTGGTTGCCGATCTGGAACTCCAGATCGGCAAGCTGCGCCAGGAACTTCAGGTGGCGTCTGATGCAGGCGCGGAGTTAGGTCTTGATGCACTGGTCGAAATCCCCGGTCGTCGTCGAAAGATGACGGCGGAAAAGTATGCTGAGCTGCGTGAAAACTTGCGGCATAACAAGCTAATCCACCCCGTGGTGGTTCGCAAGACTGCAGACGGGCGTTTCGAGATCGTGTCCGGTCACCATCGTGTTGATGCGTTCCGAGAGATCGGGCGCGAGGTGATCAGGTGCGTGGTCATTGAAGGGAGTGACGACGAGGTCACCGACGGCGCCTTCAATGCCAACCTGATGCAGTCAGGACTGACGGACTACGAGAAGTATCTTGGCTTCAAGATTCGCATTGAACGCACTCCGGGATTGACCCAAGCGGCGATTGCGGACCAGTTCGGCGTGACGCCCGCTATGGTCTCCTACATCTTCGCGTTTGACCAGTTGCCGCTTGACGCCCTTTCGGTGATCGAAGGACAGCCGGACATCATTGGCTCGACTGCAGTGGCCGCACTAGCCGGAATTGCGAAGCAGGGGAAAACTACACAAGTTACGGACGCCGTTAGGAGACTGGCAGCTGGCGAGATCGATCAGAGTCAGGCAGTAAAGCTGGCCGGCCAGGATGCGACAAAGCCGAAGAAGGAAGCGGCCAGCCCAGCGTCGGACAAAATTAAGCAGGGCAAGACGACGTACTGCGAAATGCGGCGAGCCAAGAATGTCGTACGCCTGGAGTTCAAGTCGGAAGCTGAAGCGGAGCGTTTGCATGCAGGCATCCGGGCACTCCTTGAAAACGAGTCTAAGAACCCATCCGAAAGCATTTAAGAAATAATGTTGTTTAAAATCAATGCATTAAGAGTCTTAACATACGCGGAGGACTCATGCAGTAAGGCCCCATAAAAGACAAAAGCCCCCGGCTGGAAACCGCGGGCTTTTGCGTAAGTGGACTTGACTAACGATTCTCGTCACTCACTAGACTCCCCAGCTGGAAACTGGAAAGGGACTGCTCTCAACCCGGAGTGTAGCGCAACGAGATCGACAGTCAAGCATTGAAATCCGTTTATTTGTAAATGGACCGCTCGACATGTCTATCGCGCAACGCTTCGTTGCTGGCGAGGGTGATCTGTACCCTTCAGCACCTCAGACTCAAACCGATGGCTCCGATTCGGCTGCCCTCGCCGCTTTTCATTGCGATTCGGTGAACCTTCCCTGGGTCATTTTTCGCGCTGCGTTCCGAGCAAATCACACTGAGCAACTTCCACAACGTGCGCGGGCAGTTCTAGCTGCACTTGCCCGGACTGTCGACGCCGCTCAACCATACGCTGCTGTCTTTGCAAGACGCGAGCTACTCACTGGCCGTGCCATGCAATCCATGCGCACGTTCTATCGAAGCCTGGACGATCTGGAGAGAGCCGGATTCATCGATCGTCGTGCTCAGTCCCGTTACGTTGAAGCTGGCTTGTTCGGCCGCGCATACATCCACCTCACGGAGCGTGCTGCAGCCCTCCTGGGCCTCGCTAATGAACTCCCGCCCTCTTCCGTTGATCCTGCACCAACTCCACTTCCGCCTGCCTTATCCGCGAATTCTGACCAGGCCAGTACCACTCTCATGACTTCGTTTGTACCTCCGTCTGCCACGGTGGCAGACGGAGGTATATATAAGGATCTTGACCCTAAGATTCAAAAGAGACAATCAGGCACCGTCCCTCGCGACCTCACGCGCTTGCTGAACCTGGGTTTTCATGAATTTCTCATTTTCAAGCTCATGCGCGAGGCCAAGCTGCATTCGAAGATGCTCTCCGACGTGGTGGAGGCTACCTGGGAGCATTTGCGAAAAGCCGAGCGGCCCATCAACTACCTTCGGACCCTGCTGCGCTCGCCAGTGGATTTTGGACACCAGATGCGGGTCAAGCAGGCGAGCGTCGAGCGTGCCCATCGTGAGCAGCTCGACGCGATCGAGCTTGAACAGATGCTCGCCCGGTGCGCCGATCAAACCTTCATCGATCTCGCCGGTGAACGTCAGATCGTGATCGGGCAGGGCGGCGATTCCATGACCGTCCACAGCTCATCCGAGTGCGCACCACGCCGTGCAGCAGGAACCTGGAAACCGGCCTTTGTCGCAGCCCTGAATGCCGGCAGAATCCGCGTCGCTACCGCTGAGGACCAGGAGGCTTTTGCCTCCCGCCGACGCGAACGTCTGACGCAAAACGCAGGATCCAGACGTTCTGAACCGACCGTCATTGCTTCCCGCGTGCTGACCCCTGAGATTGATACGCGCCTGGCTCAGCTCAAGCAGCTGCTGCGCCACGCAGGGACAGGCCGCCCGTTTGGCCGCACTGACATCGCTGACGGTGCAACCGCATGATGGCCGAACAAGACATCAGACACGTCGAATCCATGAACCTCCCGCCGCGCGGCACGATGCCGGCATATGGAGATGTAGAGGCGTCCGGGGCTCTCGGTAGCCAGACATCGCTATCGGAAGAATCTGGCGATCAATGCCGCTAAGTCGTGTTGGGGGTTCCAAGTCGCGATCAGCAAATCGGAGCAGAACTCGCAAAGCGTTAGCACAAAATCGATACCGCTCGCGTAGCTGATACCGAAAAGCTGTATGAACATCGAAATAGGGCAAGCAAAAAACTACATGCGCACCACGATCGGCCGTACAGCACTTGTCCGATAGCACCGTGGCGCACCCATCTCACTGTTACCGCGTCCCACCGGGTCGATATCCTCTCCGAAGCAATGCAGGCCGCGGAACGCCCCAACCCGATTACTCGGTCGCCTTTTCCCAGCACACGGAAGCTCGCACGCCAATGGACGTCCGAGAATTTCTGAGTGAGGGTAGGCCACCGCCGGGCGATGCTCTTGTCATTCATTAGCGTCTGCACTTTCAGCTCGAAGACAGTTGCAGAACCAAAACTCCCCGAATAAAACCTGAAAACGCAATAATTTACCTTTAGGCGATTCCACTATGATCGGCAGGAACGCCTGATACCGCTGAGTTAGCTGCATCAACTAAGACCAGCTCTGGCGCATCCTTTCCCGTTCCTGGAGCACTTGATGGAATCCTTGGGCAACAACCCGTCCTGGACGCGCTCGCTCGCTGCGCTGGCCTGCGTCGCGATCGTCCTTAGCCCGAGCCTCAGTCGCGCAGCCGCAAACACGCCTATCATTCAGCCTAGTCAGGCACCGTCCACGTCCCCACAGATTACAGCCAGTGCTACACACGCGGTAACGGCGACACTCTCTGCGGATGCCATGTTCGCCTTCGGGTCATCGAAGCTATCACCGGCCGGCCGCGAAAGCCTCGCCAATCTGTTTGACTCCCTCGGCGGCACCAATCAAATCAGCCGCCTTAGCGTTGTCGGCCACAGCGACCCGATCGGGGGCGCGAAGTACAACGAACGCCTATCAGACCAACGCGCAAATTCAGTGAAGGCGTTCTTCATTGAACAGGGCGTCCCAGCGGCTTCGATAGACGCGAGCGGGGTAGGCGATACCAATCCGGTAACGAAGAATTGCCCGCGGCTGCAAAACGCTGGGGCCATCGAATGTCATGGGCCCGATCGCAGGGTAGAACTTCGGGCCATTGTCCGGGCCAGTACGCCGACGAAAGCAGCTCCCTCCACTGATGCGGGATTTATCGACCTGCGAGCGCAGCCGAACTCTCCCGTTACGGGAGATACAGCCGGCATCCAGATCGCGGCAAAGGAGGCTCTCGACCTGACGATTGAACCTTCCTCCGCACCAGCAACGCATTTTGTGCGAACGGCCGTTCCGGCGATCGCACTTACCCAGCAGGCACAAGCATTGGCGCCGCCGCGCTCGACCTCGAAGCCAGTTGCTGTGAGTACTCAATCGACAAACATCGCGCCTCTCGCTCAACTGGACGAAGCCAGATCGTCGTCATCCGAATCGGACCCGGTAGTAGCTCCGGTCATTGTCCCGGACAAGCTCCAACGGTTCGCACTTAAGAGTGGCCTCCCGCTTGAGGACCAGATTGTCGCCGACGGAGCGAAGGCAGGCTGGACTGTGCTTTGGAACATTCCCGGCAACTGGACAGCCCCGAACGACGCGTCTTTTAGCGGCGACTTCGAGCACGCTGCGATCCAGTTCTTCGACCAGATGGCGGAAAACGGAGCCGACATTTGGGTGGATGTGTGGGAAGGAAATCACACGATTATCGTCACGCCGACTGGGGCGCAGGGAGCGGAGCAATGAGGAGCATGTCATCAAGAGCCATGTCGCTGAGCGTAATCGCTATGGCGACCCTCCAGCTGAGTGGCTGCGCCATACACGATGTCCATACGCAGCAAGCAGCAATGACTGCAACGACACAGGCAAAACTCGATACGCAGCAAAACAGTCGCCAGGTCGTAGTCATTCACAAAGGAGCGTGGTTGCTCGGCCAGCAGATTCCGGCGAGCAAGCCTGAACCGGCGATTTACAACAAGGACGTTTCGTACAACGCCCCTGGGAGTCTCACACTTGCAGACATTGGCAACTGGATATCGAAACGAGTTGGAATCCGCGTAGTAATTGACGATTCCGTAGGTTCGTCCTCTGCTAGTTCCGGACCAGCACAAGTGGTCGCACCCCGGATGTTGAGCGCGATACCAGCACCGGGCAGGGCGGTACCCGATCTTTCAGCCGCATTGCCGGGGATGGCAGCGGCGCAACCTTTGGCCGATCCATCGACCGCGTTCAAATTCACGGGTCAGTTCGGGGATTTTCTGAACATCGTTGACACTCGCTTCGGCGTCTGGTCGAAATATGCGGACGCGACGCTCACGTTCTTTCGCAGGGAAACCCGCACGTTCACGATCGCGAGTCTGCCCAAAGCCAGCTCTATGAGTGGTTCCATTACCACGGGTGATTCGAGCAATTCCGGAGGTACGCCAAATGTAATGGGCGGTTCGGGAACAAGTACAGCCGCGACGGGGAGCGGCAGTAGTGGTCAGTCGGGCAGCGGGGGGCAAACTTCTTCGGAGTCTTTATCGATTGACCCATGGCTTAGCTTCCAGGCTTCGGCGCAGGCTGTGGCGGGGCCGGGCGCACAGGTTTATGCGGACAAGAATCTGAGTCTTCTAACGATCACGGGAACGCCGCCACAGTGTGATCGCCTCGCGGCCTGGGTCAAGAATGACATCAACGCCACCTTCGGCAAGAACATTGCGATCGAAGTGCGCCTGTATCAGGTCCAGAAAACGCGCGAGGACAACTACGGCTGGAATCTCGCCCTCGCTTACACAAGCAAAGGCGCTCACACGGGTGCAAGCATCTCTGGTGCCCCAGCGCCGTCAGTGTTGAGCAGTACGTCGGCGATGACCTTTGGCGCAAGCATTGTCGGTGGCACTCTGAGTGGGACGCAAGGGGCCGTACAGGCTCTGTCGACGCTCGGAAATGTAACCTCACTCTACGGTACCGGCGGCGTTACCCAGAACGGGCGCTCTATCGACCTGCAGGATGCGGAGCAACAGGACCACGTAACGTCGAATCAGTCGACACTGGTCGCATCTGTTGGTGCTACGAATAGCACTCAGGTAACGACGATGGTTTCGGGCTTCACCGGATCGTTTGTGCCGAAGATTATCGACGGGCGGATTGTGATCAGCTTCGAACTGACACTGACGGACAAACCTACTTTTACGGTGTTCCCACCGCTCGCAGCTTCCAGCAGCTCCACGTCGTCGACGACGACATCTTCAGTTCAACTTGCCGACCGGCACATCGACACCTTGCATCAGGACGTCAATCTGAAGCCTGGTGAGTCATTGGTGTTGACAGGACTTCGACAGCACACGCTGACGTCTACAGACAACGGAGTCGGTTCGCCTTCGCTGCCCATCCTGGGTGGCGGTTCCGATGCGCAAGACAACGACACCATGATTGCAGTGGTAATCACCGCGCGCCTGATGTGAGGTAAAAGACGATGAAATATCGGATGAAGATTTGGTCTATCGCACTCGCGGTTTTCCCGATTGCTGTCTTCGCCAGCACACCAGGCAAAGCTTTGACTGAAAACACGACGGTCGTGAGCGCAGCTCTGCCATCTGCGGTTTCGAGAGGCCAGGGAGCGGAGGGCCCTGAAAATCCCGAAGGCGGTGGGCTTCAGTCCGGAAGTGGACCTTCTGGCCTGACTGCCGCACCAGGGGCGCCGGGCGCGGCAATCGACAGTCAAACTGAATCGTCGGAGTCTGACGAGACCGCTGCGATCGAGAAGCAGAAGAAACTCTGGAAGGACCGTGCTGAAATCGCACGCTACAAAGCCGCAGCTGCTGTGGACGAAGCTCGTGCGCGTCAGGCTGCCGAAAGAGGGTCTCCTGCCACCCCAGCAACGTCGGCGGCAAAACCCGTCGGGCCTCTACCTTCTACCTTCGCTCTCGCGCCTCAAGAAGCGTTCGCAATTCAGTTCGCGGGCGCCTTCAATGGACGCTGGGAAGCTGACATGATCGTAGACGGCCGGTCGTACCCATCCGTGCAGGTTGGCAATGTCGTCGGAAGCGGTTGGAAGGTGATCGCCATCACCGACCGTAGCGTCGAGCTTCGGAAAGGAACTGGCGCAGGTGGGCAAACCAAGGTGGTGAGATTCTGAGATGGCCCAGACGCTGATCATTCCGGGTGTCAGAGGCGAGTTCGTTGCGGGGCTGGCCTGGCGCACTCACGCACAGCCACCGAAGTCAGAGGCGATTCGCGCATGGTCTGTCAGGTCGGGCCGTTGGGGCGTAACGTACAAGACTAGCGAAGGCCACACGCAGGTCGGTCTTTGTGATCCTGTTTCCGGCGTCGACTCGCCTGGCAGACTTAAGTCTCTCGCCGCTTCTGTGGCCGGTCAGCAAGTGGCGCCATGGCGGGCCATCTACGAACTGGGTAGCGGTCGGTTTTGGTACGTCGCTGTACGCGATCGAAAGGCGATTATTCCGGATGGCGACCAGATTGGAACCAGAAATGAGATCGAGCGCGCCTGGGACGATCACACCAGGCTCGGAAACTGGAACGAGCTGACAGAAGGCACCGTCGACGACATCGCAGACATGCTGTCCGCGGCGCCGGTTACTCCCAGCTTGCAAGATATGCAAGCACGTGCATCGGTTCGATTCGTTAAAACGTACGCCCCGAAGATCGCGATACTCTTCGCGATTGTGGTGGCCGCTGCATTCCTCCTTGGGCGCGTCCTTGGGTACGGAGTGAGACATCGTCACGCAGAGCAACCTCGAGCGACCACTCTGCCAGTCAAACTTCCGCCCGTCGTAACTCGACCTTGGGTTGACGAGCCAATGCCGTCGCAAGCCATCGACGCGTGCCATCGCATATGGAGCGGAAAACACCTCGACCTGAAAGGATGGGACCTGGTGTCGTGGACCTGTGCATTAGATAACGACGGTATAGCTATCAATAAATCGTGGTCGCGCACATACGGTCGCGCGAGCGATGCACCGGGAACCCTGAGCCCTACAGGACAGTCGGCGGCGGAAACAGAAAAGGCCTTAGCAAGATTCGAGAAATCGCCCGATTTGGCGAACAGTATCGACGTTGCCGAGGCGTCGGTCCGCGACTTCGCACAAGTACATGGATACACCCTGACAATCGGTGCGGCTGCGGCCAAACCCGAGCTACCCACTTTCACCTTGGCAAAGGACACAAGTCCGTGGACATCTTCCCACGTGACTATTAACGTCCCGTGGGCACCTTGGCTTGGACTCGCCGCATCCTTCGACAGCGTGAGCGGTTTGCGCATCCGCTCCGTAACCTGGAATTCCGAAGCGGACCAGTGGCTCGTTGCCGGCGAACTTTATGGGCTGAACAGGCCTCATCCAGAGGGAAATGCCTCTTCGGGTCAGCAAACGGTCAACAGATCGAAATCGCAGACAAAACGGGTGCGCCATGAGAATCCCTGAAACCTTTCGTCTGCGCGTGCGTAGCGGCATTCCGTTTTTATCGGGTGGGCCGCGCGCTGAAGACAGCGAAGCTAACGAGGTGGCGCGGCATCAAGTCGCTCTGCCACCGCCACCGGACGCTGTCGCAAAGAACATCGTGTATCCGTTGACCGTGGGAGGTCGGTTTGGGGAGATCGCTGTTACCTTGGGCCTAATCACGCAAACGCAGGTTAACGAGTTGCTTCGTGTACAGGGGAAGCAGTTAGCGAAGGGGGAGCGCAAGAGCATCGGCGATCTCGCGATCGAGGCGACCATGCTTCGCAGGGAAGATGTCGACCGGGTGTTGAGTGAGCAGAGAGCAGTGATCTTCGTGGACGCTCGCTCCCGCGGCGCGCCGGAGTTTCTCACATGGATGACGGATGTCCGCGCGCTTGTCCCGTCCGCCAGTGTGATTTCGGTGGCCGCACAGCAGCTCCAGGAGATGAAGCAGGAGCACAGCCAGTTTGTTGGCCGAGACACGACTGATCAGCCGAACCTCAAGATCGCTCACACTCTTTACGAGAATTGCGCGAAGGCCAACGCCACTGACCTTCATTTGCTGATCCACGAGAATCATGCGGAGGTACAGGTTCGGATCAACGGCGATCTGTGGAGAGTTGACAACACAGAGATGCGGATGACGAAGGTGGAGGGAACGCAGCTCGCTCGCGCAATGTATATCGGCGCGGCCAAAACAAACGAGGGTAGCTTCGTCCCCAGCGAGTTCCAGGACGCTCAGATCAAAGGCGACTGGCTGCCGGGCACCGGCCTGTCGAGCATTCGGATCATCCGCGGACCGGCATACCCGGTGGATGACGGTGCTGGGTTCCTCATCGCCCGGCTGCAATCCTCCGTGTTGCGACATGGCGACGCCGCTCCGGAGCATAGCCTGCAGCTAAGTGCTCCAGCGCGGCCAGAAGGCGCGGTGGAGTTCAAGGGTTTCACCGAAGGTCAAAAGGAGATGCTCGAGCAGATTGTCCGCTTGCCGGGCGGCATCTTTATCAGTACAGGTCCGGTCAATACAGGCAAAAGTACGCTGCTTTACTGGCTTATGTGGCGGCATGCACAGTTGTTTCCACATAAGCGACAGATAACGTTCGAGAACCCGCCGGAATACCCAAAGCCATGGGCCCTGATTCTCGATGCGAAGGGACACAAGTTCGCCTACCTGCTGGAAGAGTCCCTCCGGATGGACCCGGATCTTCTTCTTATCGGTGAGTGGCGAAATGCAGAGGAATGCCTAATGACGATCCAGGCATCTCTGGCCGGTCGATTTTGCCTAACCACCGCGCACGTGGAGGACCCCTACGAAACGTTTCTACGGATGGAAACCCTCGATAACGAACGGCTGAACAAGGAGGTGATCTGCAACGACAGCATCGTTAAGGCACTCATGGCACAGCGACTGGTACAGCGGCTCTGCCCGGAGTGTAAGCAGCCTTTGGCGAGTAGAAACGGGACACTTCACGAAGTGCCGAAGTACATACGGGAGGCTATCGCATCTTGGAACGGACACTCGAATGGACAACTAAGCGAAGTGTGTGTGCGGGGCAAAGGGTGTCCGGCCTGTAACCACACGGGAGTAGTCGGGCGGCTCCCGGTGGCCGAAATCATCATGACGTCGGAAGCGCTAATGGACGATATCAAACGCAAAGGCACCGGCGTAGCACGCACGAACCATCGTCTTCGACCCGGTTCAGATCGGTCGATGTTGGCGCATGCCATCGACAGGGTTTTGGCAGGAGAAGTAGATCCAATCGACGCGCACGTCGCCGTCGGGCTGAAGCAGTGGAGGGACGGGGCATGACAGCGGAACTCACATGGCTTTTGCGAAAGCAGTTCTACGAGCAGGCTGCCAATGATCTGGAGCACAAGCGTGGCATCGAGGCCAGTTTGTACGATTTTCAGGATCGGCTCGAACAAAAGAGGAAACCGGCGGAAGCAGAGATCATCCGCCAGATCTATCGCATGGTCACGGACGGCGACACTTTGGTCAGCGCCTTCGAGAAATCTGGTGTAAAGCTCTCTCACTTTGAACGAGGTCTTATCGCCGGCGGCGAAGAAGCTGGCACGCTTCCCTTATGCATGCGGCTGATTCTTGATGTCCGTGGGGTGACCTCGAACCTCCAGTTGAAGATGTTCGCCGCAGTTTTCACGCCGATGATATACGTTGTCGCGCTGTACCTTACCCTTTTCATCGTCGGCTTCTGGGTCACCCCTTCGTTCGAAGGATCGGTGCCCCCATCCCGATGGACAGGATGGGCCTACTTGTTATACGCCATGGGACAGCTTGCTGTCGGCCCCGTTGCGCCGATCATTGCAACTGTCCTCATCGGCGTTTCGATCTGGGCTGGTCGTGCGTTGCCCAGGTGGACAGGACCACACCGTGAATTTTTCGACCGCCATATCTTCCCATTCAATGTTTACAAGCAGGTAGAGGGGCTTGCGTGGGTGATGGCATTTGCCGCGATGCGGATGGCGAAGATCGGCGAGCGCGAGGCCCTAACCAGCCAGATTCAATTCGCCTCTCCCTGGTTGAGGTCGCGTCTGCGTCCGATCCGCGGAGGCCTCACCGGCCATGGAGTTGATCTCGCCAAAGCGATGACGCTCAGCGGGCATCAGTTTCCGTCGATCGACATGATTAGCGAGATCAGCGCATACGTCCAATATAAGAATTTTCCAGAGGTAATCGACAAGACCGCGCGTGACTACGTCAAGCGTCTTGAACGAGAGCTTATATGGAAGGCCGTCGCGTTCGGAATTCTGTTTCAGCTCGTGACGTTTGCTCTAAGCGGCGTAATCGGGCTCGGGAGTACTGCTGTGATTCAGCAGGTTGCTACGGGTCTGCACATCTAAACCATACGTTAACTACACGTAAAAAAGGAGTACTCATGGATTCGATCCTTGGATTTTTCGCCGGCCGCGGCATGCAACTGGCGGCCATCGCGGGCGTAGCTCTTCTGATTGCCGCAACTGTCATCATCATGACCAGCGGAAATATGGTGTCCGACCTGACCTTTATCATGACGCAAGCTCGCTCGGAGCTAGCCCAAAGCAACAACGGATATACCAACTTTACTAACGGAAATTCAGCAGGATTGCTCAATGCTGGAGTCTTCCCGAGCACGTGGAACAAGAGTGGGACGATTTACGATCGCTGGGGTAATGAAGTGACGCTTGGTAGCACAGCGAACGGCGTGCAAGGCGAGCTGACGTTCGGCGGCGGTGGTACCGAAACAGCGAGCTCGTGCACGGACGTCGCGACGAAATTGAATGGCTATTCGACCTTGCAGATTGGTGGCACGACTTTCTCGCCGACCACGATGCCGGACGCGGCGACCGCCGGTACCGCTTGCTCTGGCCAGCCGACGCTCTCCCTAACGTTCCAGTAACTCACCACGACCCAAGTCTGAGAACCGCTTATGGCAGCGATCCTTCCCGTC
The DNA here is from genome assembly GCF_011493005.1 of Caballeronia sp. SBC1. NCBI lineage: Bacteria > Pseudomonadati > Pseudomonadota > Betaproteobacteria > Burkholderiales > Burkholderiaceae > Caballeronia > Caballeronia sp. SBC1. The sequence continues at coordinate 54,764 of NZ_CP049160.1, read as the reverse complement.
ATCATGGCCATGATTTTTCTGGGTCTCATGGCACAAGACAGCCAGCTCGCGCAGGCTGTCCCGGGTAGCGCCACGCAGTCGTCGCAGCTGGGTGACGCAGCGGCATCCGCGGCGGTCCAGGCGGAACTCTTCGGTACAGCTTGTCTTAACGCAGCACTTGCTGTTCCAGGGGAGATCTCCTCAAGCGTGGAAGTAACGATGCCAGTGGGCGTTCCGGTTCCCGAGGGATCCGTTTGCAAAACCGTTGCCGACCCCGAAGGTGGGCGCGATGTGCTCAGTTATACGCCGCTCGTGAGCGGCGAGGTTAGCGAAGTCGGATCGGCAACGGAGAGTAACGCCAGCTGGTTCCAGTCCACGGCGAAAGGGCAGGCGACAGGCCTCTTCACGGGTGCGAGCCTGCAGATCCCGACAACAGTTCCTGTTGGGGTGCTAATACAGGCGCAACTGCTCAATCCTTGAGGGCGTAACGGATGGATGCAATTCTGTCGATCATGGCGGCGACCGTGATCTCCATGCTGAACATAGCGGGGCTTATGGTTTGGGTGATCATGTCGGCGACGAATGTCCAGACAGCGATGACTGCAGCCCATATGCGAGTATGGGATGCTGGCGCGTTGAAGTACGTGCAGGACTTTGCCTCGACCATTGGGGCGACGGCGACGGCGACGATCCCGGTTACAGTGACGACCGCGATGATGAATGCGGCTGGCAACTATTTGCCCGTCGGCTACTCCGGGGTCAACCCTTTCGGTCAGACACTTGAACTTCAGGTGCTACAGCCGTCCGCGGGAGTCTTGCAAGCGCTCGTGACAAGTCAGGGTGGCCGGTCAATCAGCGACAGCAAGCAGCTTGTTCAAATTGCGGCGCAAGCGCAGGCGGGATTCGTACCGTACGCGAACCAGGGCGGAAATGCCAATCTGAGTGCCTCGAACGCGTACGGTGCGTTCGGCGCGTGGGGGCCCATCGCACTTACCAATTTTACGAACCCCGGGAGTGGTCACCTCGCCGATCTCCTGTCGTTTTCAGGGGCGAGTAACCAGGCAAACAACATGTATCTGTACCGGGTCGCCGTTCCCGGTCAGCCCCAGCTCACCAACATGCAGACCGACCTTGGACTGACCGACGCTGGCGGGACGAAGCACAACATCACCGGTATCAATACGGCCACAGCGCAGACGTTTTCGGCGAACGGTGGGGGGCAGTTTGACAGTGACCAGGGCGGCTCCCTCGAGCTCGGCGGAAACAATTCCGTCGCCGGAACAGGACAACCTTATATCGACTTTCATCAGACGGGCCAAGGTGTTCAGGATTTCAATGTCCGCATCCAGAACAGTGCTAACAACCAGCTAACCATTAGTTCTGCTAGCGGACAGGCAAGCGTGGAAATTGGCGGCACGATCCACCTCGCTAACATCGCCACTCCGGAAGCGTCATGTACCCAGAACGGTACCATCGCGGGCATTATCGATGGCACCGGGCTCACGATGACGTGTTATGACAATGCGTGGATACCTATAGGTGGACGCCATCAAATATTTGGCCTGTACAACGTGTCGAACGGCAGCGTTGTCGCCGCTCCGACTTGTTCGGTTGGCGGCGTCGGTGAGATTACGTTGGCCGCCCAAAACTTTACGGTGGACCCCACAGCGACTGTGAATTTTGGCCCGGCATCCGGGAGCGGTCCTTGGACAATCTCAATTACGGACGGCAATACTCCGGCAACGGCGATTGCGGGTACAGCTCAGGTCGTTACGCTTTGCAAATACTAGAATGTTGATGACAATATGAGAAACAGCTTTGGAATACTAAGGTTCGCGCTGTTCATCGGTGTGCTTTTCTTCACGCAGTCCTCATTCGCGCAGGACTCGGATTGTTCGCCGGGGAATCAGGACAACACGTGCCTGCACCGCGTGACACACGCGATGATTTCCCCGCCGACCTGCTCGACAGCTGCCGGCTGGACGACGGTGACAGCTGCGAAATGGATCGGATCCGGATACACCTCGCCGGCGTGCAATTACCAGTCGCCGCCGGCATGTTCAACCTCCGCTGGATGGTTTACGCTCACGCCGGCCAGCTGGAACGGGTCGGCGTGGTCCGCCCCACAGTGCACTTACGAAGCGCCGCCGACGTGTTCAACGGATCCTGGGTGGAATACTGTCGCCGCAGCAGTGTGGACGGGAAGCGGATGGACAGTTCCGCAATGCAGCTACGTGGCCCCGCCCAGCTGTCCGAGCGGCTATAGCCAGACCGCCGCGCCGTCATGGAACGGCTCGGCCTGGACCGGCCTCGGATGCGAAGCGAACACGCCACCTGTCACCCAAACCACGCAAGAGGCCGCATGCGCGCAGTTCATCAACTCGTGGCAGCCGTACGCGTCAACCTATCCGAACCTCCAGAATCAACCATTCTCACCGTCTGGATGGTCGACCGTCGACGGTTCTGTTACCTGGGTACTTAATGGGCCTTATCCGTACGCAACGGGAAGTGCGAACAGCTGGTCGTCTAGCACCCCAGGTGTGACTTTCTACTACAACTGGAATTTCGGCCAGTACACGGATGCAAACTACCTGGTTTGTGGGGTTCAACAGGGCACAAACACTGTTGTCGGCATGGGCTTCTTTTTCACGACCGACAGCGATCCAGGAGCTGGGGGTGATGGTAGTGGTTAAGCCTGATGGTGCGCATGTTCTGCGGATCAAAAAAATACCCCGCAGTGAGTGCGGGGTATTCACAAGGTGTTGGCAGACTATCCCACGACGCTACCAGTCGTGAAGGTAAAGCTGCGGGAAAACGCGGTGCCGTTGTCGGTACCAGTGATCGACACGGAGTACGTGACGTTTGGTTGCAGAGGAGTGGTCGGATAGGCTACGGCTTCGAACGACGGGAGCTCCTTGTTCGGATCATTCGCCGAGTACAGCAATTGCAGGTTGATGACGTTTCCCGACGTGTCGGTCATTGTCCCGCTTTGCAGCAGCAGCGTGTCGTTCTGACTCAAGCCGGCCAGTGCAATCGGCGTGCCCCAGTTACCCGACGTGTTCGGCGGAGTCGGCGTTTCACCGCCTGCCGAATATGCAACACCCGTTGTGCCCTGGCACGGGAAGGTGAGCGGACCGCTACCCGTTCCCGTCTGCATGTTCCCGATCTCGAGGGAAGCCTGGATTTCCGGAAAACCGTTGTAGGTCGTCTGGTTCCAGCCTACGCCAACCTCGGTAACCGGCCACACGCCGATGGCGATGTGATACACCCCAGACAGCCAGCCATAGACGAGTTGCTGGCCATACTGCGTCGGCGTGAGCGTTGCGTTGGTGTAATACCCACCGCTTACCCCGCTGGTCAGCACAGTCGACGGATAGCCGAAATGCACGGCACGGTCGGTATAGGTCACCCCGGTGAAACCTGGGTTGCCCGAAACCTCGGTGTCGGTAATCAGACCGCTGTTTTCGCCCATATACGTCGCATGCGCCTGAGCTGGCTGGTCCAAAGTTGTATTTTCCGTCAGCGGGGCGAACCCGCACTGCTGACGCTCCTGGTTTAGCAACTGGAAGGCAGCGAGCTGGGCGCTGGATGCAGCGTACTGCGGGGTAGACACGTTCCCGCTCGTTGCCGTCGTCGAGCTCGCCGACGTTGCCGCTGCGGTGCTCGACGAACTACCGCCGCCACCACCTCCGCAAGCTGCGAGGATGGCCGTGCTAGCGATCGCACCGTACAGAGCGCATTTTCTAATCTGGAGATTCCGGTTCATGGTTTTTATTCCTTGGATGTACCCCGATGTGCAATGTGAGGACGTGGGGCAACCTGCGCTCCACGCACACACATTGGTTATCGGTCGGGGATGAAATTTCTTGAAAGTCAGGCTTACTTGCGTGCGCCTGACCGGGGTCTTTGCGGAAGGAGATGACACACCAAAAAAAACCTGCGCGCCCTTGGCGTCAGGCCGCATCAGATACAACGATCTCCCGGGTCCGTGGATTTATCTTGATGTCCAGCTTGGGGACCAGGTTCGAAATCATGCGTAGCGCATCGACGAACCCGCCGGACACGGGCCCGCCCTGGGTCACCTTGTAAGGATCTGACGCCCGCCACTCAGGCGGTTTCCAGCCTGCGGTTTGCGCCCACGCCGCAATTGTTTCCTTTAGCGTATGGTTCGACTCGAGCGTCCAGACGTCCGGCACCGTTGGAGGGGTTTGAACTGCTGTCGGCGTCGGCGTTGTGACCGGCACTAATTTTGCAGCCGAGCTCACAGGCGCCGGCGTAAGGGTGGGCGCCGACGGTTTCGCCGACGTGTACTGGATGGAGTCCGGGTGGAAGACGGCAGACATCATGTAATTCTTCGCAGGCGCCGCCGGTACGACAACTTCAACCCCGTCGCGAGCGGGCGCCTTCGAACCCGCGTCCGGTGCTGATCCCGACGTCGGCGTCGCTTGCGCCGCTTCGTCCTTCATCAGCAGGGAAAGCAGCCGCGCCGCGTCCTCGGGCGGCAGCTGATGGCGCGAAACGAGATCCATGATGTCGCGAATCAGGGCGGTCCTTTGTACGTCACCCATCCCGGAGGAGGTTCCGCGGTTTGTCGCGGGCGCAGTAGCTTGCGTTGCCGCGCTGATGCGATCGCCTGATGTGTCTTTGTCGGCGGTCTGGACGGAAGCTGGCGCCGCCGCCCACGGCATTGTCGGTGACGCCGGTTGTGACTGTGTCGCGAGGGACTGGAGAGATGGAGACATCGTAACAATGACCGCGCAGTCGTAGAGCCGCCCACGCCTCAGTACACTTGAATCAGCGTCAGTCGCGATCGAAACTGAGCGGGGGTCTGTGCCGTTGCCTATCAGCCAGCTGCGGATCTGCGCCGCCCTTTGATGCGGGATCGCGTTCCTTGCAGTTCCAATGTCGCCGCAGCCGGCGATCGTGACCGCTCGCGCGTCCAGAGCACGAGGAAGGACATTGTCGAGCACGATCGTCGCGTCATCGGATAAGTGGCTCGTGCGAGCTGCGAACGGTACGCGATAGACCGACTCGACGAGTGCCGGCGGCCGGCCGCCCGTGGGGTCGGCCTGTGCATGGACATATGCCGTGGGCATGAGGACCGTGCCCACTATGAAGGGGATGCTTGAGCGCATTGGTTTCTCCGGGATAGGCCTCGAGGACCTTGAAGTCTGATTTCTGGGATCAGAAATCGCCGTAAGAGAATTATATTCGTGTTGAGATTTAAAACTATATTGACGGATAGCCCTGTCGGTCACCAGTGACGGTGTGCGTCAACCGGGCCTGTCACTTGCGAGGAGTTCGTCTTCGGTTCTCATGGCGAAAACACGGAAACCGTGAGGTCCGACCATTCCCCACGCACGCGCACCGCGCGCGAGCGCCGGCGCGCTGGCCAGCGCGTTCTGCTCGAGCAGGTTTGCGGCCTCGAGCCAGGCGAGAGCGACTACTTCGTCCGGGGAAAGGGGTAGGGCGTCGCGCGTGATCCGGTCAATTGGATCGGATCGACGTCCTGAGATCAAGCCGTTAATGGTCGAAACACGCCGATCGAGCCGACAGAACAACAGGGAAAGTCGGGCAGCCTGTTCACCAGCCAGCTCAGCCACGAGCGGGGCCTCATCCCACCTGCAGACCGTGTGCTCGAAAGCGCTCGTACCGAAAACCGAGTGAATGAGTCCGGCGAGCGCAACGTGCTCCGGCGCTCCAGCGTGGTCGAGGATGTCATAGGTGCCGAGGAGATGGTTCAGTAGCTTTGTGCCGCTATGATCAATCTTGGCGGCGCCGCGGGCGCGCAAAAATGCAAGTATTGGTGCGATAGAAGTCACGGATGACGACAGAATCTCCACAGTCGTGCTCATCGCGGAGCTCTCGTCTTGAACACGATGCACACTCGTAGTTCGTGACATTCCCGATCGACCGCTCTGGCTGCGTGCATCACGTTGGCCGGAAAGACAATCGCACGGTTCGGCCGCGGCAGACATGACCAGGCAATATCACCGGAATGGTCCAGAAAGACAGTTTCACCGCACCATTGCGGTTGCCACTCGGGCACCGCGTAATACACGAGCGACCAGTACCCGTCATCGCGGCGGTCCATGTGCGCATTGCCGCCGATACCGAAGGTGTGGGCATTTGCGTATGCCCGAATCAGCGTATGACCGCGCATTGGGCCGGCCGAAGCTCTGGCCCAAAGAACGCGGGCGATATCGTGCGTCAGTTCGTGCTCGACGCTGGCATCGTTCTCGGTCCGCGTACCGCCGTCGAGATCCACATGCCAGTGACTTCCATTTCTGCCAAGGTTCGACTTCCAGCCAAACTGCCATGGCAAGATACGTGCATCATCGGCCACCCCCCTGACCTGTTGCTCGGGCAGGAAGTCGTCAAAGCGCAGCAGCTGATAGCTTTGCGCACCCGCCATGCGTGCGATGCTCATTCGGGTTCTCCTGCCTTCGCTAACTCGGCAGCGGTCTCCGCAGTTGAGATCTCCTCGTAAATTGCCTCAATCTCGTCAAGGATCTCCGTTGCGGCCTGCAGAACAGTGATGCCGCGGACCCGTGCGCGTGCGGCCACGATCGGATACAGCTCTGGATTTTCGCCCCGTAAGGCAGCTTGCGCCTGCATGCATCGGAGCTGCGCTGCCACCGATTCGCCGGCGGCCCGCTCGCTCAGCCGAAACGCAAGACCCGGGAGAGCGTCCTCGTTGTGAACGCGGGACGCTCAGTAGACTTGGCTGACCCACGCGGAGCCTTCTCCTCGCCAACTCGTTCGAGTGCCATTGGAAGTGCGATTGCGTTGACGATGTCACTTTCGTCACAGTCGTAGTGGTACAAACTGCAATTCAATGCGTGTAACCCGACCGGAAGCATTGCGTCGGGAACGACGACGGTGCGCATCTCAGCTGTCGAAAAGGCCCGCTTGCCGTCATTGGAAATGACAAGGATGTCGGTCGGTATCGGATCGTGCCCGGAACGGGAAAAATACATGATCCGGTGCGACTGTGGGTCAAGGAATAGCGTTGCCATGGAGCCAGCATAGCAGCGCACGACCGCATCAAATTATCGCTGCGTAAGTTCAATTCCGGCACGCGGGGCCATTCACCCGGTCCCTGCTAGTTGTCGGCAGAGAATGGGAGTTCCGCCTGAATCGCCGCTCGAGCCGTTGGAGCTTCGTCGCCCGCCTCGAGGCCCGTCACTCGTACGCCGAGCAAACGTAGTTTCCTGTCGAGCGTAACCCTCTTGACGCACTCGGTCGCCGTCCTCCTGATGAGCACGGCATCAGCGGTCGCGGTAGGAAGCGTAAGGTTACGTGTCACGGTATTGAAGTCGGCATAGCGCAGCTCCGGGCACCGCTATCTCGGCGAAACCGGACCCGCTTACGCGTAGCCATCGGTTGCGTATTTTTATCACTGACATCTCCGACACTCAGGCAATTGTTCGCATAAGCGGACGTCACTTTCAGGAGATGTCGAAATGGCCGTAAACTTTCAGCAAACCAACGAAGCAATGCAGGAGTTCCTCGGCGCTGCCGGGTATCGCGCGGTCGCCTACGGAGAGATGACGGCGATCGGACGAACGAACGGGCAGGGGGCTTGCACAGTTGCCCACTTCGCGCCCGAACAGGCAGATGCCGTGCTCGAAAAGTTGTCGGCGCTTGGCGGTCACGCCGTCGCGCGGCCGACATCGGTGCCGGGAAAGTATGTCGTTGCTTTCGAACAGCCAGAACGAAAATCGCCAGAATCCAACACGGTTCAAAGGATCGAGGCTGTTGCCAAGACCGTCGACGGGTTGACGAAGGCGTTGATGCAGGTGCTCGAGATGATCGCCAGTGGCTCTGGCGACGCAAAGGCGCTTGCAACAACAACGCTACACAGGGCTGGCATGTGGGCCCCTGAGAAGGCAGCACCCGCACCAGCGGTCGCCGAAGTGATTCGCGTGCCAGTCGACGTCCTGGGGTCGCTCCTCGCGATGGCAAACTCGCACGTGGCGGAAATCGAATCAGGTCTCGAGGACGGCACCTACGAAGTCTCAGAAAATCTTGATCTCACGAAGATGCAGGAGGCGATTAAGGTCGCCGAAGAGCTTTACCGATTCTGACCGACTGCGCACAGGCAGCATTGTCCTTGCCTAACCCACACCCCGCTCATTTCTGATGCAGCGGGGTTTTTTTTGCTGCTCCATTCCGTCTGCTTTGCTCACTAGTCGCCCGAACCGGGCTTACTCATCAAGGAGATTTGACGATGGAACAAACCACGTTTGAGATGGTGCCGGAGAACGTCCGCCGGGCCGTCGCTTTCGCATTGGGACGGCTGACTGAGGTACGCGACGGGATCACCCGTGCTGCAGACTTTGAAAAACGCTTCGGTCAAGCGGGACGCTATCAGGCTGACACTTTCGTCAATCGACGTCGAGAGATCCAGAGCGCACACGCGACGCTCGCCGAGTTTCGGAAGCTTGCACCATCACACGGCGTCGAACCTGAAGCCTTCATAGGCGTCCTGGGAGGAGAGCCTGATCTCACACCTTCCTCGGAAGCTCAAGCCTGGCTCGATGATCCGCGCGGCCCGGTCATTGGAAGGACGGCCAGCTAAAGGATCACTCAGTGAACAAGCCTCGTCAACCACGCCATTTCATATGCTAAACGTCACCAAACTATTGATCTACGCCGGTATAACCTGTGTACTTTCCGCATGTGCTGCCTCTCAACAGGTGCGAAGTCCGGACTATCGGTCGACTATAGACGTCGACAAACCGCCCGGGAATGAAGGAGATTTCGTCCTTTGCAAGGACGGGCGCCTTTTGGTCTTCCCCGCTTCGCACCCGGTAACCTGCTCCTGACCTATCGGTCTGGCAATCAACAAGCCCGCACTCGTCTGAGTCGCGGGCCTTTTTTAACGCTTTCCAACCTGCTGGGCTGCCAGAAACGTTTAGCGCCTCATAGATCTTCTGTCCGCAAATCTCATGCGCTTAGATTTTTGCCCACACAGATCTGGCACCTCGTCGCATCGCTCCAGGAATATTGTGCAGCAAACGCCGGCGACCTGGATCCGCAACTTGCGGATGTCCGCAAGAAGATCGCGGCTGGTGAAATCGAGTCGCCCCTGTGGGTCGAAAGCCAACGAAAGCAGGCGCGCGAGCGGCCACTGTCGCCGTGCATGTAACCCATCAATCGCTTCCACGCCCGCCCAACCTCACGGTTGTGGCGGGCTGTTTTGTCTGTCGAGTATGATGCAACGATCCGGCCCTTGATAAACTTGCGGCTGGAATACCAACCTTGCGTAGCCACATAACACTGCCCTATGAAAACAGCATTGAACGTATTTGCTGCGGCCTTTGCCGCATGTTTTGTTCCAGTCGGGTGCGCCTATGCGCAAGACGACACGGGGAATCGAGCGTTCATTCAATCGCTCGGACAGGTTGATCCTGATACGGCCAATTATTTGGCGTTGGCCAATCACTCACTGACAGTTCGCTGTGGTCGGCCGCCGACCGTGCGGTATCTCAGGAAGATCGCCCAGGACCACGTCCCGACGATCGTGCCGGACAACCACGCATCGGATCGAGCTCAGGTCGCCGGTCTGTCATGCGAGGGTCAGCCTGACGCGGCAAACTGAACAACTCTCTTTCCAGGAGGGGAACTTGGCGCTTGTGGCGACCCGTTTGGCCGCCGAGATCAACGCATCGCGATAGGAGGACAGCAATTGCCGCCAAGAAACGCATCTCTTCGGACGTGAAGGATCAGATCGAGCGATTGCGATCTTGAGGCAGAGACCCTGCGCGCAGCAGAGGTGGAAGAAATTCTTGCAGATGTCCGAGTCAAAGTTGCAGAGTACGGCCTTACCGAGCAGGAGCTGCTTGGGCGAAAGCGCGCGGCACGAGAGAAGCGGAGCGTGCTCGCGAAGACGGCGAATGTAGCCAGGTACATCTGGCTCAGATGAGCGAGCGGACCTCGTCAATGATAGTTTTAGCGAGAGTGTCCATCGAGTGCGTGAGATGGGGAAATCGTCCGAGCCGTTTTAGCATCGCCGCATAAGGCACGACATACGCGTCCGCGCTCTTCGCTATCAGAACGGTGGCGATCTCGACCCCCATCTCAAGCGCGTCCGCATACAAGGCGCTTACCTGCTCCATGTTCGGCGTGCGGCCATCCAGTACCACGATGATCAGGCGCCGATCCTCCTCCCGGTCGACCATGTCAACCAACACGGATCTCAGCGCAGGGGCGAGATCAGTATTACCGCCCAGCTGAGGAATCGCGGTTGCTGTGTGTGAGACGCGCTTCCAGCTTTCGTCAAACCGCTTGATTGTGCAGAACCTTGAATTGAAGACGGTCGCCGCAAAGGGCACTTCGTGCGCCTCGAGCACCTCCGCCAGGGCAACGAGCGCTCCGCCGGCGGCATTGATCGGAACGAACCCGTCAACTGACTTCGCAGTCATGCTGCCTGATACGTCGACGAGTAGCGTCGCACAGGCGTTTATGCCATCTTCGTCACGGCGGCGCCGGAATACTCGAGCGTCGAGTACGGCGAGACGGTGCAGGCGCTTCATGCTGAGCCTTCGGCCGACAAGCCCGACATGATTATTGGTCTCTCGCCTGGATTCCAGGAGCGCCTCGAGATCACGGCCAAGTCTGGCGCGGATCACGGTCGCGGTCGTAATCCACGACGGCGGTATTGGTTTCGTGGGCACGCTGGCCGACGACTGGCTCTGCATATGGTTTTGAGGTGGTAGGGCACTCACAGCGTCCTGCAGCGCCTCGCCGACTATGTCCCCGATGTCCGACTGTCGAACGTCTTGTTGCACAAGCACCGAAAGAGCAAAGCGCTGGTCTCTCGCCTCTGCGCCTGCCGGAGCCGTGACGTTGGGCGTCTGACCAGATGCGTCTTTGGCTGGCGTACCGTCATTCTGGCCCTCGGTGACGTCAGCAGCGAGGTCGTCGCCCGGATCCGCGCCACCACTATCCAACGGGTTCCCTGCGTCGCCACCATCGGTTGAGACAGCAGCGTGATCGCTCTGGCTACTCCGCGCTGCGGCGAGGTCTGAGAGGAGTAGCATGGCCTCGTCGACAAGCTGGATGACCTGCCTCGTCGAGTTTGCAGCCCATGCACGTTGTGTGATGTCTTTAAGACGCAACCAGGCGGACGGGCACTGGGTACGGGCCCAGCCGTCATACGCCCTTGCGAGGTTCAGAAGTGGCTGCCCCTGCCCGGGCAAGAGCGCCGCGCGCCCGACGCATAGCATGGCGTCAACGAGCGTCTGCGCTGGCAACGCCTTGCCGATCTCGCCGAGGCCGCCGAAGAACCCTTGTTGTTCGAGCAGCTCGACGGTCCTCGCGAGATTTCGTGCGATTCCGGGGTAGACCTTAGCGGCAAGGCGCTCTACGCGAAGATCCTCCAGGACGCTCAGAATCGAGCGTTTAAGCGGCCCAGCCGTGGCGACGCAGGAATCGTAAGCGTCGAAGTCGGTGTGGCGCGCGTGTCCGGCCGCAAGATGGTCGATGACCCCCTCAAGCAGTTCGGAAATATGCGAGGTGCCCTCCGGCAGAACTGCTCCGACCCACGTCGCCGGAAGCGTGAGGGTCTCCCGGGTCACACTCGCCACACGTGTTTTGGAGTCGACCACGACCTCCAGGTTGTGACGATTTCCAAGCAGGCGGGCTAGCAGCAGCAGGTTGCGCATCAGGACACTGCCTCAAAAAATTATCCCGCATGCACACTGTGCAAGCGGGATGTGGGAATAGGGACTGGTGAGCACTTCGGCGCCGCCATCCAGACCGCAGTAACTGCAATAGCATCGGCCTTCTCCGTGGTAGCCGGAATCTTCGCCACCATGGGCGATTCCGGTATATGCACAGCTATGGCGGCAGGTGAATTGCTCCATATCGGTGGCTACTCCAGGATCACGTACGAAAAGTAGCGCGTCGACCGCACGGTAGTGCAGGTTTCCACGCGCTCGGCGGTAGGCAACATTGGTTGTCGCAAACTCAAGCAGTTCATCGGGTGTGCGCATGATTTTTCTCCATCAGAAGAAGTTGAGCGGAAAGGCTATGCGCTCGATATGCCTGAGGGAAAAATAAGCGACAGCAGGTAGCTACGCAGCCCGCTTGATGTGCTTCTGCATGACCTTGACGAGGACCTTGGCGTGGCCGGTGACTACCCACGTTCCGCCCAGAAGACCGTAGTCCTTTTTCCGGGCGAGCGGATACCACAAGATTCCTACCCCGCCGGCGTTACCGGCGTTGAAGGCGATCTGTGCGACGTGGCTGGCAGGAGTTGCGGAGACGTCGCGTCCAAAACTCAGCGTCGTTCCGCGCAGCAGCCTGTGCGACATGGTCACGCTACGCACCGACTTGATCTCGATTACAAACCGGAAGTCAGGCGCCGTAATGACGGCGTCGCAGTCACCGTTCGCTGTCGTGACATTGCGCCGCATTTCCCAGCCGGCAGGCAGACGGGCTTCGAGCGCATTCAGCGAACGCTCTTCTGTGTACTTTCCAAACCAGCGGTGATAGCCACGCTGCGCTCTCCAGTAGCCAAAGACTGCCACGAGGACCGCGGCCGGGCCATATTTGAGCGGGCTCACCAACTGGGTCCGAACGAGGATGAACACAGCGCCGATGGCGATGATCATCATCAGCGCGCCGAGTTGCATGTCGCGACGCCACGGGGTGAATTGCTTTGATGTCACGTTTGATCTCCGGGCAGAAAGAAAAAAAACCACACCTCAGGAGGTGTGGTTTGTGGATTGCGGTCGCTCGAATGGACCGTCAGAACGGAATATCTTCATCTTCGAGGGGAGCACCTGCCGGCTGACCAGCACCTCCGCTTGCCGGTATGCCATCGCCTTCACCAGTCGGAGTGTCTGCTTGCGACTGGAATTCCGAGACGCTCACCGACAGATAACGACCAGCACGATCACTCGTTTTCAGCCAAGCAGCGAGACGCAGACGCTCGTTGCCATCGCGGTCAAGATCAACGGAGCCGGTGTAGTCGGGCTGCTTCTCCGAGTCCTTCTTCTCGTTAAGGAAGAGGGCCGCGTTGTAGTACGTATTGTCGAGTCCTGTGCGGTCGATAAACACGAGACGGATGTACTGCTTGCCGGCAGACGACAGCGCTTTGATACCGATGATCTGGATCTTGTCCGCGGCGTCGCGTTCGCTTCCGTTGCCGTTGTAGTCCGCGCGCACCTTGTCGTCTTTCGACTTGTTGAACGTGATGCCGTCAGTGGTGTTCTTGAACAGCGAAAAGTTGAATGCCTTCTTCATGGTGTAATCTCCTGAGAATCAGCACTAGGGAGCTGAAGGGTTAGATGACCTAGTGGCTGAGATGGCGTTTCAAAAAATATCTGTGGCCTGCGCCGCGCCACCCTGAGAAATACGCACTACTTACAGCAACCTGCACCGGATGCACTTCGCGTAGGTCAGCACTCAAATACCCACCCGTCCCACAACATGGTGTGTTTGTCGACGCGCAGGCTGTAGCCCAGACTGCGAATGGCCTGGACGGCACTGCGGATACGCTCTTCGCCTTCCAGATCCGGCCGCATCCGCGCGATCAAGGTGCGAGGCCGATCTCGTCGGATGCTCGCGATCACCAGCGCGATCTCAGCGGCCATCCCGGATGCCTCCACGAACACGACATCGGGCCTCACGCGCTGAACGAGGCGCTCGGCGGACTCTAGCCACGGGGCGGACAGGTCAGAATCGACCAGGCGGGGGGTACGTTCGATGTAGGCCGCGTCATAGCCACCGCCCGGCAGCACAAGATTCACCGGCCCGGATTGATGACTCGGCACCACAGCCCAACCGGGATGCAAGTCAATCCGACACCCCCGATTCACATCAAGATTGCTTTGCGCTACGTGACAAAGAAGGGGAGACGGTTCATATGCTTCGACGCGAGCACCCAGTGTGGCGGCCCACAGAGACCACGCTGCGGATCCGGCGCCGATGTCCAGCACTGTTTGCCCCGGTTCTAGGATCTCGACGGCCAGGCCAAACTCAGTTTGTTCAAATGGCCGGACGCCCAGGAGCGTTTCTCTAGTATGGCGATCCAGATGTGGCGAGACGATCAGCTGAAGTTCGCCCATGGGGCCCAGTATTACCGTGTGTTCGGCTGGCGAGAGCCGGCCTGTTGGTCGTCCGGCGTCGTCTTGCATCGGGGCCGCGCTCATGAATGCCATCGGTGATAGTCTTGAGGATAGTATCTTAGTAAGATTTATAATCATCCTATAGGATTTCTACGGGCGTAAATTATTGTCCGTAGTGACGCTGTACGACGCGGTCTCCGCTCGCGGTCGCTCTCCCCGGGGTTGAGTTATTCCTCGACAGGTCCGATTATTTCGCCGCGAAATTTGGTGATATAAATGGAAAACCGGTCAGATAGCCACGGTAATATTTCGGGAAGAGGATTTAACAGTGGTACAGAGAAATCGCAATATCAGAGTAAAAATCTGCGCAAAAAACAGATTCCTTTGAGTGAAGTAATATTTTGTAAGAAATGAAATTTTAGGACGGCAGGAAATTAGTTTGTAACTGCGTAGCAAATAACTCTAAATTTTTCTCCGAAATCTCCGATAAGCGTTGGTAAGCAGGCACTGTTTTTCCGCTTGCCACGATCAAGACCAGATCATCGCCGGCGGGGTCAAAAAGCGGGCAGCACACACTGTCCGCCGCATCGACGCCGCTCCACACAGCGTTTGTGAGAAAAAGAAGAAGCTTTATGGCTACGAGAGTTCTACTTCCGGTCGTCAGCGCGTGCAGCAAGGAAGAGCAGTCAATCCAGGCAACGGTGGTCTTCTGCAGCAACCCTACTGACGGCGCAACGAAGGTTTACCCAATTCATCTTTTCGCTGCAGGCGGGGCAGAAGTGATCCTCGGCCTCGTCGACGGTATCGCCGGCGCATTAAACGCGGTCGGACGTCCGCGGGCGAATAGCGCGAAAGGTTTGAAAGAAATTCGGGAGGCCTTCTGCGTCGCGGCCCAGGCGCATACCCACTCGGATGAATCTCTCCTGAATTCGCCGATATCAGACGCGCTGGAGTTGATCCTCGACATTTACGGGCCGGTGGGAGAGGGGGTCTATGTATTCGATGGTGCGGGCCGGTTCGCTGCGCGTCGCTCGATCCTGAGCGAGTACGATCCGGCTCCGGCTGGCGAAACAGAGTTCCTTGCCATCCTGACAAACGCCGGACTGGTGGACCGGTTCCTGAGCGTGCGTGAGGATGCGTGCCGCACCGAAGTTGACGCGCTTAGTGCGGGCCGCCGCGTAACGTCAGCGTTGCGGCAGCGCCTGCTGTCGGTTCTGGTTGACTCACATACCCTATCGCCGGCGAGCTTGTCGTTTCCCAGTTCTGAGGTTCTGGCGCGGTTGGACATCCAGATGAGAAGACCACTTAAAAGGCTGGACCATCCCGACAAGGCCGCAAGTGCGGTTGGCGATGTCCGGGTGGCAGGCTCTGCCGCCGCGGTTTCAGCTGACTGGTGAAAAAAGGTTTGGTGAGTGCGCATTGCGCACGAAAGACAGGATAGAGCTTTGCCATGGATGAAGAAAAGAGTGTCGACCAGATGATGGATCTTGGCCATGCCGCGATGAAGGAGGTCTTGCAGCAGTTGCGCACCGTGCGCCGGCCCGACGCCGGAGCGCTGCTGCAGTCAATCGCGATCTCGTCTATCACCGCGCTGCGCTTGAACTTCGGCGACCAATATACGGCTGACTTTCTTCGACAGGCGCTTGACGCAATCGAGCAGCACAGCCTCGCACAACGCCACGCGACGCACTCGCATTAGGCGGATCTCCGCTGATGCGCCAGAACATCTCTCGCCGGCGTCGTTACCGTCCTTTCAGTCTCGCGTCGATGTACGAGCGCGCCCTTGCGCGCGACTTGGCGCTGGAGAACGGCAAGATCGGCCAGCTCGTTGAAGACGAACTCAGTTTCCTCGCGGACACGCATGCAGGCGTGACTTATTCCCTGTTCGAACGGGCAAGACGGCAGAAACTCTGCATCGTTATACAGAAGAAGCTCAAAACGGCAGATGGCCCATCAGACTACGCGTCTGCGATTCTGACCAATGCCGAGGCGGGGTTCGTCCAGGGACTTTTCGCTGAGTCAGAACGACGGGCACACGTCCGGAAGAACAGCGAGTCCGCACCCCCCCAGAAGCGATGACGGATCGCCCGAAGAATAAAATCATGGTGGTGTTTGAGCGCACAATCGCTTCAACCTGTTTGATTACAAATCAACGCCATGCCTAAAGTTGCCTTGCTGTCGTCTGTCACAGGCGATGTCCAACATCAGAAGCTGCTGCTCGCTCCCGAAGGGTGTAGCAATCCTGAAGCCGAAATCAACCGGATACTTTTGGGCCTTGCTGCGGATGCGCCTCATTTCAGCTGGCAACAGGCCAGTGAAACGCTCCGCGGCGCCGGCTTTACGCCGCTTGACGATATCGTGGAAGTGTCCCGCGCGTGGGATGAGTCCCGCTGTGGCAACGCAATGACTTTTGCGGTAGTTTTTCCGGGCGATGCCGGACACGAACATGCAGGCAAATCAGTAATGGCGAGCACCTGGCACGCTTGCGAAGGAGGGACCATCACGCTGGTCGACGAGTACGGCCAATGTCTGATGGCAGATGACCGTCTGTGGAAACACGGCGCCGAGGGAAGAGAGCAGGTGCCGCTTGGCATCGTACACCTGCCTTCCGAGCAATTTGCCAGCGCTACCCAACACGCGGCAGCGGTCCGCCTGCTAACGGAAAGTGGCTTTAGCGTAGCGACCGCGTCGCAGGACGTTTCTAGCGGCGCGACCGAGTCGATAACGCAATGAAGCTTCAGGACGGATTGCGGCGAGCTTCCAGCGCGCCAGCGCCACCTGGCCGCACGGGAGGGAGAAGCCGCGTAGTCGAAACAGCTGAAGTCGCACAGTGGCTTGGCCGGTACCGCGGGCATACCCATACAGCCTACAGGCGCGAAAGCACCCGCTTCATCGAGTTTATAAGCGCGAGCGGCTTCCAGGGCGGCCTTCTCGGTGCGACGCCTGCTGTCTTCAAACAGTACGCACAGTCCAGGCCGACTGAGAAGCTAGGCTGTTACGGGCTACAAGTTCTGCGTTCCCTCTATGCAACCCTGTGTGAACAAGGATTGATCAAGACGAATCCGGTTCCGCTGGCCAAGAGCACCCCGCACCCAAAACGGGTCGCGCAGCACAAGCATTTTACGCGGACCGAGCTCACAACGATCGGCGAGGTAATTGACGCGCTCGCTAGTGAGCCGGGAGGGCATCGGCGTTCTTACTCCACGAGGCGTTGGATATTCTGGCTGCTCGCTTACACTGGAGCGCAGCGCGAGGAAATCGCTGCCAGCTCGCGTCGCCCGGCGCTGAGGATGAGCGATCTGCATTGCTTCAAGATGGGAGAGGGTGCGTCTGCCGCGCCGGGCTGGATACTGGATGTTCGGGACAGAGCCGGCACGCTAAGACACATCCGCCTATGTCCATCTCTGATTGACGAGCTCGTAAGGTATAGGCAGTCCTTGGCGCTCAACTGGCATCCGCGGCCGGCGGATGAAACGCCATTAATTGTCGGCAATGGATGGAAACCTATGGGCGCCCAGGGTATCTATACGAACGTGCAGGCAATGTTTGGAACCGTCGCCAGTTACCTGCGCGCGAAGAAGCGAGAGCCTCGCCTTGTTGCGCGCCTCGAGGAGGCGACACCTTACTGGCTCACGAGATCCATCCGCGCGCTTGCGACGCCCGAGATCGAATGTTAGCGCGCCGGCGGACGCTTGCGAGTCGGGTTCTGTCGCGCGGCGCCGCGAATTGACTCATTGGGAATCTTGCGATGAACCTCGCTGGAATGCTTCGGGCAAGGCGTGAAGAGCTGAGATTGACTCTCCAGGAGGTTGCGCTTGAAGTCGGCATCTCCAAAGGTCATCTCAGTGGTATCGAGTCCGGCCGCTATCGGGACATCCGTCTTGCAACAGCCGCCAGGCTCGCAAAAGCGCTGAAGCTTGACCTGCAGAAACTCGCCGACGTTGTATTGGCCGACGCTGCCAGCCGGTAAGAAGTCGCGGGGCGACGCGCATTGGGTGGATGACTAAATATTCCATACCGAACGCTTCAACAGATAATGCTCTGACAAAGCGGAACTTGTGATCACGCTGCCTGGACAGGTGCGGTCGCGAAGGAGTCCTCCGTTGCCAATGTCACAAGCGGTTCTTGCCCCCGCGCTGCCTTGATCGCCAGCACGCGGTCAATAGGGACGCCCGCTCGGACAAGCGAGGCTCCAAACCATTGCAGGAACGCGTCATTGCCAAGGCACTCTTTCAGGTCATCAAAAGCTGCGACCGCAGGGTAGCCGCGAGTAACATTAAACTCCGTGCGCATCACGACATCCGTTCCAGTGGCGCGGTAATCGACCTTGAAAATCACCACGTCATGATCCAGAAGTGCCCCGCTATCAACCGTGCCTGCCCGCAGCCGTGCGGCCCTGCGGTCCTTACGGTTTGGGGGCATATTGGCCTTGCGCCAGTCGTTCGCCACGTCGGGCTTTACAACTGATGCCATTGCCCGGAAAAGATACGACTTGTCGATCGGTTTGCGGAAATCGTTCTCGAACTGCGCCTGCTCGAGTACCGTAACGATCGCGGCGCCGCCAGCGGGATCGTCGATCGCGACGACGACCACAAACCACGCGCAATCGCTCTCCGAATACACAAGAACGTGCCCCCGACGTTTCAGGTTGCGTTCGGCGTTGGTCAGCCATATCGCTCGCCCCGCGTGCAAAAGGTCTAGCAGCTGGATTGCGGTCATCGTGGTCCGCGAACCAAGGCGCTTGAGCGCGTGCTCGTCGTCTGGGTAGTGGAAGCGTTGGGCGACGCGTACAGACGGTGCGGTAGACATGGGTCGCATGGGAAAAGGTGGCAGGTCCAGACAGATTACCGCGCCACTTGCCGGCTGAAAAGCGGTTCGGAGGTTGGCGGGTCTGTTTCTGCTGATTCACCATAAACCTCGAAAAGGGAAGCCCTGATCAGGCGGTTACCTGCCGTTTCCCCAAAAAAAGCCGCATCCAATGGATGCGGCTCGTGGGTTGGTATGTAGCTTCGCTTAGGCCGCAAGCGGCTGCGCGGAACGTGCGTTTTCGAACTTCGGACCGATCAGGTCGCGATACAGGTTGTGGTGATACTCAACCTTCTTGTTCGCCTTGACCTTGTTCAGTGAGGCTCGATCGCTAATCCCGGCGGCGGCAAGAACCTTGGCCGCGGCATCAGCTAAAGCTTGCGCTTCTGCCCACAGTGAGTCCGGCGCCTTGACCTCTTTGCCCTGTGCGTTACGCAGGCTGAGGGCCTGGTTCGCGTAGAACCGGTCGCCCCGCTTCACCAGTTGCGAGAACGGCAAAAACGTCACCACTTCACCGGGCTGCACGTTCAGGAGCTTGTGTGCAAGCCGCTGCGCGAGTTCCGACTGGACGTCGAGTGAAAGCATGACGCCATCATCGCCCTCGCAAACGCCTTCAAAGCGCACGCGGACCTTCTGATACTCATTGCCGCGGCTGTCGCGGGTGGCCGCGAGCTTCACTGCGGAAATGCGACCCGTGATGCCCTCGGGCTTGCAGATGCCCTCGAGCGCGAGGCGGGCGACGGCCGTGGGGCCGTCCGCGCGTGTGTCGGAGTAGCCGCCTTTCCAGGCCGCTTCGCCGACCTGTTGCTGCGCAGCCTTCAGTGCACGATCGACCACTTCGTTATTGATCGGAACGAGCATACCTGCGACGGGGTTGTAGGTCACCAGCTTCATGTTGAACTCCTTCAATGTAATGCCCACCAGTAGGGCAGGGAAATCCTGGTGATCGAGATGACCTGCCAAAAAAAATCCGCCGGATTCTTTTTGCCGGGGCATGCCGACTGCCATGACATCCGCCCGCTGGCACGGGCTTTACCAGGAGAATTCCATGTCGGTTGCATACACCCCGCCGTTGTTCATGTTGCTCTGGGTCGCAGGTCTTTTCATGGTCGGATATCCGGCCACGATGATTGCGAGCGCTGGCGTTTCAATTCGCACTGTGCTTCTTGCAATCGTATTCGGCGTGATCGCGTGGGAACTGCGCGGTCTTGAGGCGGCTTTGCCCGTCCCGGTGCGATGGGCAGGCTGGTTTGCCATCATCGTGATGCTGTGCGCCGGGGTGTTGGATGCCACGCGCGCCGAGCGCAAGGAAAAGGAGGGTTCGTGATGCATACGCGAACGATCGATGCGCGCACGGTTCGGACTGTTCTCCACCTGTGCCAGTTCTCGAGAATGCAGGCACGAGAACGAAAACATCCCTGGCAAGTGAGCCTGGGAGCGGTGTCCCGGATAGGCCCGAGCGAAATTGCGTCAATCCGGCGTCGGCACTTCATGTGCGCGTTGCCCTGACGTTGGACCACGACCCCGTTGACAGTCATCCAGACTTCATGGGGTTTTTTCTTGTTCGTCGGAAAAGAATATTTTTTGGCGGGAAATCTCCTGGCACAACGCTCCAATCCCCGAATCCCCCTGGAGGACCCTTCCCATGGCCGCACACACCCGGCTCGACATCGACATACTCAAGGTAGCCCAGCTGCTACTGCCCGACCAACCCGTTTCCCAGCTTGATCCCCCACAACTCGTTGCCAGCGACATCAGCCTCTTCAGGTTTGGTGATGGCCAGCGAGAGAGCCTGCACCTTCTTCTCGACGGCTGCGGGACATTTACTGCGGTGTTCCATCCCGACACCGTCCTGCAGCACATCGAAGAGCACCACCTGAACGACTTTCCTGATGCGGGGGAGCGCGTCACCGTTCATTGAGTTGCTCTGCTGCTTGCCGCCCCTGATCCGGGCGGTTTTTTTTTGCCCTGCGCCGGCGCCAGTTAATTTTGGATCGTCATCTCCAGACGCTTTGCCCTTCCCAACGCGAACAGCGTCTTACTGGAGATGAATCATGGATCTGGAGGTGATGTTAAATGCGTACATCCGCGCGGCCTTATGGAGTACTGTTCTCGAAGATGGCGCAGCTATGGAGAGTCGATATTCCAAGGACGATCTCGCACCTGTGGCCAGGCAAAAGATGGCTGATGATTGTCGCGATTTTTTCAATGCACATGGAGTCGACCTGACAGTCGTCGGCGCTGAAGCTGCAGGGATTGACTTTTGGCTCACGCGCAACCGCCACGGTGCAGGCTTCTGGGATCGTGGGCTGGGCGATCTAGGCAAGCGATTGACGGATGCCGCCAATGTATTCGGCGAATGCGAGCTGTACGTTGGCGACGACGGAAAACTATATCTGCAGCCTGGCTGAACGCCAGCGTCTCCTAACCCATAAGCCACTCTTCGGAGTGGCTTTTTTATTTGCGGAAGCGGGAAGAACCTGCCCCGACCGATTATTTAATTGACCTACCTTGCCTTACCCTCTATGGCGCGGCCCACGATCGATAGCCGTCGGCATCGCAGGGTCGTTCACCGTGACGACCACATGTAGCGACTCGATTCAACCTAAGGATAGCAGCGGCGAGGAGTCGCGAGGCATGGGCCGTGTAGTGCACGGTGCGCTATCCCCACCCGGCATTGAGGCAGGGGCGCCCCGCGCAAATTGGATGACTGAAACCAATTTTTTCTCTCAACCGCTCGGACGCTTCTGGGCCCGTCTGACAGCCTTGCTTCGCGTAGGCCTGACCGAGCAACCGATTGCGGAGGATGACGCTCTGGACGACGAGGACATCGAGGCGATGTTTAACGCGCACATCAGCACGCATCTCGCCGCGCTTCCTCGCGCCTATGTGGCACTGGTGCCACCGGATCTGGCAGATCTCATACGCCAGGCCAAGGCGTTCCACGCACTTATCGACACGCGCGGAGCCAAGCAGGAGGCTGAGAGTGCACACGCCGACATCGGTTTCTATCCGCGCCATCATGTCAGGTTACGCATGGGACCAAACGCGGATCAGTATATGGCCATTCCAACCGTACTGAAGTGCGAATACGGCGACGGTCTGGACGCAACTGTCGAACGACTTCAGATCAAGCGAGAGGGCGCTGTGGTCGTTGACGTTTTCGGTCACCGCATTCTTCGTCGATATAGAGAAGAATCTTGAAACGCGGACAGACGCCATTGCGCGCGAGTGTCAGGCTGATCGCATACCCGGGAAGAGCATGAAGCTCCTACAGATCGAACCCTATACGCCGGAGTGGCACGACTGGCGGTCCGGACGGGACCTTCCAAACGGACCCCGAATCACAGAGACGGCCGCGGCGATCATTGCCGGCCACTCGCGTGGAGCGAGCGTTCACCGCCTTTGGCAGGAGCAAACCGGGCGCGTGGCGCCACGCGAGCCGCAGGACAACACGGCGGCCCGCTCGAGCGCGGAGCGTCGGATGTGGCTGCGTGAGCTCTTCACCTCGACCCACGGCCTGCCTATCAAGCCGGCCTGCATCGAGTCGTCCGAGCACACATGGATTGGAGCTACGCTGGACGGACTGTCCGAGCGGATGAACGAGATATGCATGCTGGTTACGCTGAGCTCCGGCGAGCATGACTCGGTTCGCAATGGCCAGGTACCGATGCGACTCCTCACCCGGATGCAATGGCAGCTGCTATGCGCTGGGTCGCAGGTGCGCAAAGGACTTTTATTCGCGTGTCGCTTCGAAGCGTCCGGCATCCAACCTGGCGTTATGGTCGAAATGATTCCAGATGAGGACACGCAGTTTGATCTACTGGAGAGTGCCCGCCGGTTTCGCGAAGCGGTTGTGGACAATGTCCCACCAGCCGGTAGCCGCTTTGAGCAAGCGGCACATCAGTGGTTGCTTGCCCATCGGCAGGTTGAGCGTGCGAGTCAGCAGCTAGAGGTGGCCCGGGCGCGCCTCGCTGTGCTTTACCCGGCCGGTGTCGACCCGATCACGGCAGGTGGGGTCACCGTATATCGAACAAACAAAAGCAATGCCTCGGGTCCTTCGGATCTGCAATCGCTCGTGGTAAAGCGCGCGAGCGACGCGCCTGCTGTCCTTGAGCAGCTCGACGCGCTTGACGTGCCGCTTGCGGATCTACGGGAGGGTGTGACCGGTCAGGATGTCGTTCCGGATACGCCGATCCAGCTTGGATGGTGAATGCCATGTCGGAAATTGGCGAAGCGAAACTGCAGAGTGACGAGCTCGATCGGATGCCACGTCTGCCCGGATCAGGAGCATCGTCGCATGGGTTTGCAGACGAACTGTTCGGCCTCACGGTCGGCGCCGAGGTACGCGAACACGCGCGGTTCCCGATACGTGCAGCGGGACCGGACACGCCGGCAAAGAACCCGAACTATCTGTTTCGCAAGGACCATATAAAGGTAGGGCAGGCGTGGATCAGCGGACTATTTGACAACCTGATGCTTACAGGTCCGACGGGATCTGGCAAAACCAGTTTTATTGAGCAGTTTGCTGCTCGTCTTGGCTGGGGAGTCATTAGGGTCGCGTGCTCGAAGTCGCTCGAGTTGCAGGAGATCATTGGTCGGGTGTGCATCAATCCGGATGGGAGTACCGGGTGGGTTGATGGGCCAGCTATCCGGGCAATGAAAGAAGGCTCGATACTCTTGCTCGACGAAATAAACTTTCTCGATCCGGGGCAGGTAGGAGGTATGAATACCATTCTCGACGGTGGTTCTTTCCTCATTCCGGAAACCGGGGAGCGCGTGACGGCGCACCCGGATTTTCGGATTGCGGCCACGGGGAACGCACTCGACGGTGAAGACTCCAGCAGCTACAGAGGCACCCAACGCATGAATGTCGCTCTGCTTGATAGATTCAGCGGCGGCATCGAGGTCACTTATCTTTCGAAGGCGGAGGAAAAGACCATTCTGATCTCGGAAGCACCGAGGCTGCATCCGGCAGTGGTGAAAATTATGGTGGAGCTGGCCGAGACGCTTCGAAAATCCTACGCGTCCGGCCAGTTGTCAGCTGTATTGTCCACGCGGATCGTGGTCGCCTGGGGGGTCTTGTTGCAGAGTTTCTCCACCGTCGAAAAAGGCCAACGGGAGAGTTTGCTTTCGACGTTGCGATCGACCTTCCTGTTTCGCGTCGGCCGGGCTGACAGGGCTGCAATAGAGGGCGTCGTGAACGGGGTGCTCCAGCGCACAACAACCGTTGGCAATGCGGGTCCGTAGCACCTGGAGCGGCTACCCACGACAACTGCCACGATATTTTTTCGTGCTGCATATCCCTGTGCAATGTTCTCAACGTTCCAGCACAGGAGGTATCCCATGAATGCAGTCAACAACATAGAGGCAATGGTCGATCGGGCACGCGAGTGGATGCTCGAGCGGATTCAGCGCGAGTGGCCATGGCAAGGTCTCGGTGGTTTGCCGCTGCGTGTCACGGATGGAAAGCCGTACGAGGGCACCAACATTCCGCTGTTGTGGATGCAGCAGGAAGCGCTGGGCTCGCTTTCGAACGCGTGGGGCACGTTTCAGACGTTTCTACGCCGGGGTGAGCCGGTTGTGGCAGGGCAAGCGCCAGGGACGGCCATCCGCTTTCTCCCATTGGCCGGCGGGAACACGCAGGGGCGCGACTCGTCCGGACAGACGTGGCAGGAGGTTGCTCAGAGTCGGAGTAAGGGGGTGACACTTCCGGTGAGTCTGTATAACCGCGCTCAGACGATCGCGTACGCGCCCGCTAGCGTTCCCGTCAACTGTGACACCACGCGTCACCCGCAAGCTGTTCACAAGCTTGTAGATGACGTTTTGGCGCGGCATGCTGATGATTTGATCGCTGTGTCGTCTGCCGAGAGTTCGTTTATCACGCGGTTCACGTTCGACATCGCCCGTATCCTTAGCGGGATCGATCCGTCGTCGATCGACGGGAACTATCAGGCCAACGCGGTGTTGGCTGTGGCGGATCCATCGACCGACCTGAAAAGGTTATGCGGGATCAGCGCAACCGTAATCCGGATCTGGAGCAGGGCGTCTATCGAAGTACGGTCGTCGGCCGGACAGCTCGAGTGTCCAGCGATTACGAACGCGCGAGGTGCCGAAGAAGAGTTCGACCGGATACTCGGAATTGTGACGCGTGAAGGTATCGTGTATCGCCGCCCCGAAGCAGTCATTTAGCGACGTCAGTGACAGGCCCGCGCCTTTCACCGACGAGATCATCAGGCGCAACGGCGCCTCAACGCAACCAACCAGCCCGCATACCTTCGGTATGCGGGTTTTTTTTACGCAAACTCGAGGCCGGTCCTTATCGCTAGGCCATACCTGATAAGGTGAAGCGCAGTTTTGTTGTAATCCGCTGAACTTACCCGTACCGACCTTGCGGCTGACCGTTTTGCGATTAGAATGGAATCGTGATGAAGAGACGAACGGCTAAAGCGGGGTGAAAAAATGGGTGCAGGACTTCTTATTTTGGTTATTGGGTACGCCGTCTATCGGCTGGCGACGCGCGACCGGACCGGTTCGACAGTGGACCTGTCATCAGATTGCGACGAAACCGGATACCACGGGTCTCCGGTGCATCACAGCGAATTCGTCGCGCCGGGGTTTATTTCGAGCAGTGGCAATTTGAACACCAGTGACGAAGCGCGCTTGATGTAGTCCGTCCTAGAGCAAGGTTCGCTTGCCCTGCTGTTATCGCCGGCCCAAAAAAGAAATGCCACCCTCGGTGGCTTTTCTTTTTTGTGAGCGTGAAATTCAGCTTTTGTGCGGCGGGTGAAGTGGGCGATCGTAGATTTCCGAAGTGTCGTGGGTGGCATGTCCCGCGGGTGATTGTGGTGTCGGCGGCAGTCGTTTGCCGACCGGCTCGGAAGGGCCTGGGTCGAGCAATGTAACGTCGCCTTGAGGCTGATACGCTTGAGTGTCATGCGTGCGCTTATCCAGAGCGCCACTATCCTGATTTTGTCCACGTTCAATAAGACCGGCCTCGGCAACAGCACGATCGCGTGCGCTCGCCGGTAGGCCCATCTGACTGGCCGCGTTGTCGACGGACTGGGTGAGTGACGGAGCGCCAGCAACTGGGGACGCACCGCCACCGGCGAATGCTCCGCCACCGAATCCACCTCCTCCTCCGCCACCAAAGCCACCGAAACCGCCGCCTGCAAAGGGCGTTGGTCCGGGCGCCCCCAGCGGGCCGCTCGCAGGATTGAGCGACGATCCCCCTAGGCTTGTCGAACCGCCGGCTACGGCCGCAAGCGCGGAGTTTGTCGACGACGATTCCGTCTGGCTGACAAATCGGTCAAGCGAAGACTTTTCGAGAATACTTTGGCCAAGGTCGCCGCGGCCCGCCTGACTCGCGAGGGCTGCCACTCCAGCTTGTGCAGCGGTATGCACACCAGAATCTCCGCTAAGCACGCCGCGTGAGAGGGTAGATGTCACCGAGCTTGCGCTCGCGAAATTGGCACCCGCCAGGGCCGAATCCGTGATCGACTGCGCTTTGCTCATGATGCTTTCAGCTGTGCCTGCAATCTGCCCGGAGCCAGCCATTCCTTGAGCGGTTTGCAATGCGTCGCTGTATACAGCCTGCCGAACGGCCTCCCCGACGCGAGCAGGGTCGCTGGTTTGGTAGGCCATGGTGGCGATATCTGCCACATTGACCGAAGTCTTGGCACCGGATTGCATTGCACTCTGGGCGTCATGGGCGAATTGCTGGTTGCGCTGCAAGGCTTCCTTCTCCGCCTGCTGCGCAGTCGAGAGCGCTGAACGGGTCTGGCTGATCTGATTATCGAGCGAATCACTGCTAGAGACGCGAACCCCATTATTTTGCGTATATCGGTCGTCCGTCCCAACCTTGTTCTGGTTGGCCTGACCTGCGGTCTCGGTTCCCGTCTGCCCGGTGGTAGTACTCTGGCCGCTACTCATTTGCACAGATCCGCCAATCTTCGTCCCGGGGATCGAACCGCCGAGACTTCCAGTTGCTTGATTGCCGTGATTGGTTTGCTCCTGTTTGCCAGTCGCAATCTTCCTGTCGTCACTAATCGTATTGTCATGTCCCACGGACGTCGCGTGCGCGTTATCGCCTCCGGTCGTGACATCCAATCCCATTGAGTGGCGTTTGGCAGTCAGGCTCTGAAGCTGGTCGGTAAGTGATTGGACGCGCTGATGTGCTGATTCGGCCGACAGCTGCGCGCTCTGGCTAGCGCGGAACGTATTGCTCAGCCCCTGCCCAAACTCGATCGTTGCCGCTGCTGTCTTATCGCCGGCGGTGTTGAAGCCAGCCGCACGAAGCGCAGATCCGCCATGACTCATCGCCGAAATTGCGGAGCTTACGCCCATGGCGTTGGCATTCGCGAATGGTAATCCTTGGGCCTGGATGTGCGAACGTGCGGCCTCAGCGTTGGTCAAGTCACTGGCATTACCGTCGTTATGCGACGTGTCCATGTAGTCGCGGCCTGTTCCTGTTGCACGGCCAGCGAGATTGGTAAACGCGTAGACCGATCCCGTGAGCAGCGTCAACGTAATGATCGGGGTGGCGGACATCAGCGACGATCCCGTATAGATAGTGCTGCTCACCTGGGTATAGAAGGTGTCGATACTGGCCGGCGAGATGATGGAGCTCGAAGCAAACGCAAGAAGGCGGGACCAGAAGGAGGTCTGGACGTAGTATGAAATGACGGCAGCAACCGGAAGCCATCCCTGGCTCCAGACACCCATCATGAACCACGATCCATAGATCTTGAATCCACCAATTCCCATCGTGAATGCCACCATAATCACGATCGGCGTCAGGGCAACAAAAATGAATGAGAAGCCATTCATGGCGTTCGTCATGAATGAGTTGAAAAGCGAGGCCTCGCCGGCGGTGTCGATCATGGCCTTGTTGCGAGCATTGGTCATCAGCGTCGTGAACGTGAAGGCTGCCTGGCTCTGATCGAGGGAGGCTTGCTGAGCCGAGCGGAAAATCGGGCTGAAGACGAGATTCATCATTGTCGCGTCGCGTTGTGCACCATTCGCCGTCATGGCGCTTTGCGCGCTGAGCGCGGTAACGGCGATGTTCTGGCTCAAGGTGTTGAGCATTGTGTCGGCTGCGGCCGCGGTTGACGGACCATCCGGCTCCGATGTCGACGACCTGGCGAGAACGTCACTCGTAAACGAGTCGCTGTCAATGTAAGTGGCCATCGCCTGGTAGATCTGCGGCCCAGCCTGGCTGCACGGCACTGGCGCCTGATTGATGGCCGGGTTTCCGGACGAATCGGTGCCGACGGTGTAGTAGATCGTAGTGCCTTGCATAGTCCCACTGGCTGTGCCGCCCGGGCTGTTGTTCAGCACATCGCTGATCCCTGTGCTCGATTGCATGGCCTGGCTCGAGAGACCTTGGACCGGGCAATACTTCATGTATGCAACCAGGTTATTGCAGATGGTCGTATTGTTTTGCGAGCAGTCGTAGACTTCCTGCAGCTTTAACAGCATCTTCAATGGCGAAAGCAGGCCGGCGGTGCCCTGTACGGCAACTCCGCCATCCCCAGGCGTGGTGAACCACTGCAAGTAGATGTCCGAGACAGCTTTGGTCATCTCACTCGCGATACCGGCAGGGTAGGCGAGACCGATCGGCACATTGTTGACCACGATCATTTGCGGTGTCACCGTCGTACCGTTGTCGCTGAAAAACGGCTTGACGGTAATCGTTGTGTGGCTGGTGAACATTGCCATGCCGACGATCGTGCCGATAAACCACGGTCCCACCATGAACTGTTGCCGCGTGGCGGTGCTAAAAAGAGCCACGATAAGCCCGGCAAGTCCCCCGGCAAGCAGCCCGCCGGTCATCACGGACGAGCTGCTGTTGCCATTGCCAAAGAATGCAGCTACTCCCTGAAATGCATTGGCGATCTGCTGCGGGTCACCTGCGACCCAGAAGACCGGGAAGCTTGAACTGGCGCTCTGTGCGAACGCAGCACCGGAAACCAGCATTGCAAACAAGCCAGCCAACGTGGTGATCAGTGTTGATTTCCTGCACATACGGACTCTCCTTGCGCAATTCCCCAGCGGAGAATGTATTAGCAAAGAACCGTATCAAATTATTCTGGCGGAGATTTCGTGAGGGCAGTGAAAGCCGCGAGCCGTCCGTACAACCGACCCTGTCGGCTGCTAGTCGTCGTCAAAACGGCTGACGAGGCCGGGCTTTCGTGTTGCCGGGGCAGGAGGTGGCTCCTGTGTCAGAGGCGGAGGAGGCTCCTCAGGCGCAGCCGTTGGGGCGCTCGCCGGCGCGCCGGCGGCGGCGTCCGAAGGCTGCCCTGTGCCTCCAGCCTTGGTGGCTGCAAGCGACGACGTTGGTGTCAAAGTACCAGTGAGCGCCGCAGGCGTCTCGGCACCCTCCCGCAATGGAGCAGGAGGGGGAGTTTCAGTGGGAAGGGCTGCGGCGATCGTGTCGTCCAGCAGTTGGCTCATGCCGCGCATGGCCACTTCTTTCTGGAAGCCGGGATCGCCAGCGCGATGCTGCGTCTGCTGGATATGCGCCCGAATGATGTCTCGCAACGCCGCACCAACGTCTCCTTCGTTCAGCGTGTAGAGGAACGTGTGCACGTCGGGGTGGGTATTGAAATGGGTGCGCAGACCGATCTGCAGCGTGGTTTTCCACTTGGATGTGGGTCTAGCCATGAAAGGTGCTCCCTTCATCAGGGGTTGAACCTCGAGAGGCCGTACCTGCAGAAGCCTTCGGAAACAGAAAAGCGAGGCGCGGGCGACATGACGGCATGAGGAAAGACCTCGCGAAGACCCGGGAAGAGAAGCTGGGCACCCCCGCCCGCGACGATTACGCCGTTGAGAGACGACGTCGCTTCGCCAAACCGGCGCTGCGCTTCGTCACGAACAACGTACAGCAGCTGCTCGCTTGATTCACGCAGCTCGGAGGCGAGATCGATCTGTTTGCCGTAAGCCGTCAAGGCCCCGTTGCGGATCGCGCGATCCACTGATCCCAGGTCGGACGGAAGATTTTTGCTTTGGAGGATTGCCGTCATGCGCTCGTACACGGCCGCAAACCCTACGCAGGAACCTGATGCCGCTTCGATGAAATCAGGGCCGTCCGTGAGGATAAAGTCACTCGTACCCTGACCGACCTCGATGACCCCCCATCGTTCGTTGTCGAAATCATGCGCGGGATTCACACGGCCGTCGGACAGGAAAATCATTTCCTGCAGCGGACCGTTCGGCTGCGACTGCGCACGAACGTTGACGGTCTGCCCCGACCGCAGCATTGGCTCGACGAGTTGGGTTACGCGTGACTTCAGTTCCCGTCGCTGCGTGTCGTACCACGCCTGAGGCAATCCAACGATCAGCTCGTAATGGTTTGGTACGTAGCCGATAGTGGTCTCGACTGCCTCGGCAACGCGTCGGAACGCACCGATCACGAGGACATCGTGGGTGTCGGTAAAGATCCAGTCCTTGTCCTGTCCCGAGTACGACTGTGCCCGGCCCTGCTTTACCGCAGTCTCGCCGTAGAAGTAATCACGTCCATTGAGGTTGACCGTCTCACGGGCCGCGCGCCGTCGTGTCCCCTCGTCGGAAAGTGGGATCGCCGGACAGACAACCGTCAGAAACAGGTCCTGATAGTGCTGGGCGGGGTTAGTCGAGGTTGCCCAGACGAGTTTGGGTGCGGAGTGGCCGATGTCCATGCCGACTGAGATCTTCATGGTTTTTATTCCTATAAAGAGATTGTTGATTCACCGCTGTTCGGTATTAATAATCTATCACAGGTTTTAAATACCAAACCAAGATTTTTCGGTATGTACCGGAATTCCGGTCGCACGCACGACACATTTGCGTGTGCTGCATAGCAGTTTTCCGGTAGCGTTTTTGTGATAACGCCGCGTATAGCGGCCGAAGACGGCGAGAAAACTGGAGCGATGGAGAGGTAAACAGGCGGCCCTGCGTGAGGTCCAAGGGACGGCCGGGACGGGGGGCGGTTGGAGCGCGTAGCCGCGCCCTTGGTGAGCCGGGGAACGCGTGAGAGGGGCATGTTCGAGAGCGGGGGGAAAGATAACAGTCGGCCCAGAAGGAAAAAGCGCCTTAAACATAATAACTGGACGGTTGTTGTCTTTTTCTGCTTGCGCTGCGCGCCACGCGGGTGACCGAGGAGGGTGCCTGTTTGCCACCAGGAGAGGCTGAGGCTAGACCTTTTCCCGGCTACGTTCTTGCCACACGTTAGTGCTTGCAGGCGAGGCGAGGATTGCCCGTTTCCCACCAGCGAGGGGGCACACGACTCCTTGTCGGCAGCGGACGAGGATGGCCTGTTGCCAGCCGGCGTACCTCGTCACCCCAAAGCACGAGGTGCGGGGTTGAAATCGCTGGGGAGGGAGATTTCTCGTGCAAGGGCCGCAAGCGATTGCCGGGCACGCGGAGATCGTTTCGCAGCCGATGCTCAAGCTGCGGTCGTGGGATCGCACCTTTTCCTGGGTGAACCTGAAAAGGTCAACGCTTATGCCGACGGATGGGTTGAGGTGTGGTTGACGGTGGCCGGATTCGGCACGGGATACTTAAAAAATGCGGATGTTGCCACGGTCCCACAGGCAAGGCAGGAGGCTCCTAGCGAGGAGGCTCCTGGTAGCGGGGCACGGTACGCCTCGATGGACGACACCGGGCCGTGTCCTGGGTCAGGATTCTTAAAAAATGCGCATCTTCTAAACTTTGGTGGGGCGCGCAGTGCCCCAAAGAACAATCGCGGAAGCGCGCTACTTAATCCTCATCGACCTTCGAATAGTCGCGGTTGATGAGGTTGGCGTCGATGCCATCGAGTGCCGCTTCCATACGGCGGATCATACGGATCGTCGAACCTCGAAGCTGCGCCGCGGCCGCGGCTAGTGGCGCATAACACGCTTCAACCTTGGCACGCTGTGCCATCAGTTCCTGAAGCAATCTCAGCAGCTGCTTTGTTGCTTCGTCGTTGATGCCCTTGCGACGCAGACTAACGTAGCGCTCGCTGCGTGGAATGATCCGGTAGCGCGTTGCCGGTTGGCCCTTCCGGCCGTGCCAAAGGACGACCGTAGGCACACGGTCGCGAACGTTCTCGCCACGGTCGAAGCGCTGAAGGCACAGAAATCTGACACTGATCTTGCCAGCCCGTGGCCCTTGCGTTCGGTGAAGCATAAGGTTCGTGTCGGCAATCTGTTCGTCGATCACGACGAGAGCCTCCGCGAGTTCGTCGACAGTACGCTGGAAGCGGTCTCGCCATTTTTCGGGTTTGCCAGGTCTTTCCGCCTCCACGGATAGGGCGCGATCGATTCGCGCTTGCCGATCGACGCCATGCGGCTCATCCAGGGTATCGGTTGGTTTGCTCATGCGGCGATGCTACTCCAACGGAAACAGGGTAAAGAACTCGCACAGGGCACCATCACTGGCAACCTATAAAAATCACCATAAGATGTATAAAATCACATCAAGATTGACAAACAACAAAATGACGACATAATTACCCGACATGTACTTAAAAAATGAGGGTGTTCGCCGTGGCCCGCAGACCAGTGATTTCCGAATTTTTGTACCAGATCGTCGAAAGAATGTGCGCGGAGCTGCCGTCAGACTCCCGTTGGGTGACACTAGAGCAGGTTTGTAGCCATCCTGACGTTGTCGCGTCGGGATACAACAGCAAACAGGTCTGGTGCGCGTTGCGACTCCTCAAGCAGCATGGACGCCTCGAGGAGTTACGCGAGGATCAGAAATCGGAGGCGCGCTGCTACCTCCTTCCGCAGCAACAACAGATCAGCCACATCGTAGCCAAGGGCCTCCCGCCCCTGCCCAAGTCACTTGGGATCTCGCCCGAGGCGGCCCGCTACTGCCAGTACTCTCACCTCATCTGCGGGACCCTCCATTCATGAATCAAATGCGCAGGATGTGCCTTCTCCTGTGGGGTGCGGCGTCCCTTTCCCTTTCGATCCCGGTGGTGCAGGCCAAGGAAGATCCTCCCGCGCCGGTCCGCGCAGCGCTTGCCGCGAATGGCATCGCCGCCCAGTCGGTCCAGGCCGCTCCTCTGAAGGGGCTATACGAGGTAGTGACGGCGAGCCACGATCTGCTCTATGTGAGCACCGACGGAAAATATATCTTCGCCGGGGAAATCATTGATGCCGGCACGCACGAGCGTCTGACGCAGGAGCGCATTGACAAACTGCAACGCGTCGACTTCACCAAGGATCTTCCTCATGACCTCACGCTGAAGGTCGGGGACGCCCATGCAAAGAGGCACATCCTGATTGTGGTCGATCCGAATTGTCCTTACTGCCGCGACCTCGAGAATCGGCTCGCTTTGAGGAAAGACCTCTCTGAGGAGATCCTGGTGACCGGTTTGCTGGGCCCTCGCTCGCGCGAGGATGCCAGGACCATCCTGTGTTCGTCAGACCCTCTTGCGGCGCTCGATGCGAAGACAAAGGGCAATCCTCTGACACCGGTGGCATGCGTGGCGGGCGATGAGAAGCTCGCGCGAATCGACGCGTGGCTGCAGGTCCATCCTGTTCAGGTCACGCCGGAGACGTTTTTCCCGGATGGCAGCATGGCAAAAGGCGACCTGTCCGACGTTGATCTTGCAGATCGGCTGGCGAAAGCGAACTGAGCCGGGTCCCTATCGCGGTCTGCGTACCGCAACGGTTACCGCTCACATCACAACCTCGCGCGACTGGGCGCGATCCACGCTGGGCGAAGCGATGGACAGAAAGACAGCAGTTGCAAAGATCCGCAAGTGCCTTAATCTGGCAGGTTCGGCCGAACCGCACGAAGCCGCGGCCGCTTTACGGCAGGCGCAAAAGTTGATGGCGGAATTTGGCGTTGGCGATTTCGAACTAGCCGGCGTGGGCGTCGATGAAGCATGGGTGAAGAGTTCCGCAGTTGCGCGTCCTCCCCGCTTCGAGGTCCAGCTGGCAAGCGTCGTCGCAGGGGCGTTCGGGTGTGAAATCGTATTCACGCGTCGTCTGAATGCTACACGCACGAGAATTGTCGGTGGCTATGCCTTCATCGGTGTCGCGCCAACCGAGCAGATCACTTCGTACGCCTTCACAGTGCTGGCCTACCAACTGCGAACCGCGCGCGCTCGATATGTCGCGGAAACACTGAGTCGGTGCCAACCTCGTAGTAGGACCGCGCGCGCAGACCAGTTCTGCGAAGGATGGGTGACAGCCGCACGTCGCCTGGTGCAGGCAAGCAACGCGAGCGAACCCGACGCGCTCAGACTCGAAGGATACCTGCGCGCGCACTACGCTGACACGCGAAGTGTGGCGCTGCGGTCCCGCGCGGTGGCACGCCACGTGGATCCGCTTGTCGACAAGGTCCGTGGTTTCGCAAATGGCGCAAAAAGCCAGACTCCATGGAGGGTTGCCATCCGCTCAGGAGCAACTCACGCTCGGATGCAGCGAGTCGTGAAGGATCCGGATACCACGTCGAGCGCTCGCTTGCCTGACTCATCTCATCGGTCACGATCGAGCCTGTTCGCAAGTCCATCCTCATCAAAGGCGAATCCGCCGAAGGCGCATCCCGAAAAGGCTCACCTGTGTCACGGCGTTCAGCTCGCTGACCGGCGACCGTGGTCGCCCAAGAACACAATTCGCATGTCGGCAGTTGGGAGGCGGAGGCTAAGCCTAATGCGGCCCGGCCGGCTACCCTATGGACGCGGGGACTTTTGACGGGACGACAGCCATGAGTGACCTCAATAGCACCATGATCACAGGACCCGGTGAAGACACGGGCGGGATGTGTGACAGTCGCACGCCCGTTCTTGTCTGGATTACGAGCAATGCTGGAAGAAACATGCGCCACACTGCGATCGACATGGATGACGTCCTGGCGATCGCGTGCCACTCGCGAACCACATGGTGTGCGTCGAGGTCGACCGGCGGCAAGTTCTTCGATGGGATCGCGACGGCGTAATCGGCGAAAACCGGTGGCGCCCGGTTGATCCGGAAGAGTTCGAGACGCTCGAAGCCATCAGGCAGGTACAGAGGGCGAAGGGGCACCCTGAGGCAACTTGACCGAATGGATTTGTCGCGCCGGGTGCCCTCCATACGGGACCATCCTTGTCTAGGGGCAACCTTCGACAGGCGAGTCCTGTCCACGCCTATCCTCATAAGGAGTGACGGCGCAGGCCGTCCTGAGCGTGAGGTGAAACCATGACAAGGGAAACCCTCCAACACGCGGATCTCTTTGCCGAGCTCGCCGACGACATCGCCGGTGCTCCTCCTTGCAGCCTGCAGCCGGAACTCGATACGTGGACGCGCACGACGCAAAGACCCTACTTCCGTTACCTGATCCAAGCCATCCACGAAGGCACCGACCGCGAGGCGAGTCCCCTGCGTGCCAATATGAGATGCGACACCTGCCTTGGACCAATTAGAGTACAAAGGCAGGATGCAATTCATGGCCAATCCGATGAAATCTGTAGTGAAGCCCGTACCCCAGTCCGCTGAGCTGGAAGTCGCGTTGAAGGGAGCCCGCAGGGCGAGCGCAGACGCGACTTCCAGCGCGGCTCCGGCGCAGCCCGAGGTGGTGGCGATCGCCCGACGTCGGCAATTCTCTGCCAGCGAGAAACGACGCATCCTGGCCGAGGCTGACCGGTGTAGCGAGCCGGGGCAGATCGGCGCACTGCTGCGGCGCGAAGGCATCTATTCGTCCAATCTGGCAGCGTGGCGCAAACGTCGTGCCGCTGAGGGCAAGACCGGTCTCGATCCGCGCAAGCGGGGACACAAGGCCGATCCTGTGATCGCCGAGACCCGTCGAACGGCCGCGCTGACACGCGAGAACGATCGGCTGCGGCGACAGCTTATGCAGGCGCGGTTGATCATCGACGTTCAAAAAAAAGTTTCCTCCTTAATAGCCCTGCAAAACGAAGAGGACACGGATGGCAACTCCGCCTGGACGGAGTGAACCTCCTGGTGCCGGATGTCGGGGTGGCTCGTGCGTGCCGGGTCATGAACATCGATCGCTCACTCGTGTACCGACAGCGCGCCGCGGCGCGTCATCTGGTCGCGCAACCCGTTGCGCCCAGAGTTCGTCCCCGGCCTCCTCTGGCATTGAGCGACATCGAGCGCTGGTGCGTGCTCGATGCACTCAACAGCGAGCGCTTCGCCAATTGCTCACCGCGGCAAACCTACGCCACTCTGCTCGATGAGGGCGTCTATCTCAGCTCGGTACGGACCATGTACCGGTTGCTCGCCGGCGCCGACCAGGTACGTGAACGGCGCCGACAATTGACTCATCCGTCCTACACCCGGCCGGAGCTGTTAGCGGTGCAGCCCAATGAAGTGTGGTCCTGGGATATCACCAAGTTACGGGGTCCGGGCAAGTGGACGTACTTCCATCTGTACGTGATCCTCGATATCTTTAGCCGCTACGTGGTCGGCTGGATGATCGCTCCCCGGGAGACTGCTGAACTGGCCGAAATGCTGATTGCCGATACCGTCGCAGGACAAAACATCGAACCGGGTTGCCTCACACTGCACGCCGATCGCGGCACCAGCATGCGCTCGAAGACCGTCGCTGCCTTGCTCGTCGATCTGGAAGTGATCAAGACTCATAGTCGGCCTTATGTTTCCAATGACAACCCGTTCTCCGAATCGCACTTCAAGACGTTTAAATATCGTCCTGACTTCCCGGATCGCTTCGGCTGCATCGAGGACGCCCGGGCGCACTGCCAGACATTCTTTGCCTGGTACAACACCGAGCATCGTCATTCAGGGATCGCGCTCATGACCCCGCACACCGTTCATTACGGCCGCGCTCAAGAGCTCACCAGAACGCGCTGCGCCACCCTGGACGCCGCCTTTCTGGCCCACCCCGAGCGTTTCAAGCGTGTCGCGCCGCGACCACCTGAATTGCCCGTTGCCGCATGGATCAACCCACCCAAACAGAAGGAATCCCAAACCAGCATAAAACTTGACGCTTGCTCATTGAATGTAAACACCCAGGTGTCGCAAACTCATTGACACGCTCCGGTCTCGCCAACATTCGTTATGTGATGCTTCACCTCAACGGACTCGGAGGTCAGTGGTAAAGAGGGAGGGGCGCGGCTTGCCACACACGCCGCGCGGGTTGGCCATCCCGGTGGGCTTAAGCGTCGCGGGCAGGGCTTCACGCCAGCGGTCTACCAGCCACCATCTGGCGCAGTGTTCAGGATGCTCCTAAGGATGGACCTGGCCGTTAACCCCGCGCGAAGCGCGTACCTCGAGGCGCGAAGCGCCTTCCTACGCGCGCAGCGCACTCCAATGGCGCGAGAAGCCAAACTTGCCGAGAAACCTCGGGGTGGCCGGACGCGAAACCTCGCGGCCGGCCTCCCCGGGGCAAGCCGGAACGGCGCAGCGGCAAGGGCGGATTCGACCGCCCACCCCGCCGCAAAGCGGCTTCCTAGGCGGTGCGTCAGCGCCGCCTTCCAACCCATCCGAGCGAAGGCGCTGGATGGGGGTTCCCGAAGTTGCCGTATACCGACCGTGCTACTCATTTTCTTACCGGGCACTTTCCCGTTCACATTGTTTTCAAACGCACATATCGAGCGCTAAGTCTTTCGTCAATTTCTCAAATTCTTTGTGGGAGTAAAAAATGACTTGTGACCATTCTTCGACCAACTGCATGTGTCCCTTCGCTTTCACCGAAGCATCAGAACGTGTACAGAACTACGGATGCCTGCCCACTCCACATGAAATTGTCACCATGCGTACGGAGTTCGGCAAGACGTGGGCATGCCACGACGATACAACGAAGCCTTGCATCGGCGCGATTCGTCATCTGAAGGAGCACCGCCTGCCACATAAGGTCGTCGACTCCGACCTTTTGACGGACCGCAGTGACTGGCACCTTTACGCAAGTTCGACGTCCGAGCACACCGCGTGAGCATGCGAAAAACTGGAGCATGCATCTCGCACGCGTAACGAACTCCCCGACGTCTCCGCGCCAAAGCACCGCCCCTCGCTGCATCACCGCAGAGGAGGGGTTTTTCATCTCCGGGATCCGCATGCCTATTTTTTGGCAGGCCATTGCATGCGCTCAGACCTTTGCGCTAGGGCAGCGCTTCCCATCGGAGATTCAAGATGACCTCAGCCGTACGTGTTGCAGTCAATGAAGCAAACCTTGTCAAAAACCTCAAGTTCGCGTTCTCCAACTTTTCGACCTTCCTCGGCGAACTGATCCAGAATAGCCGCCGCGCAGGTGCCACAAAGGTGGACATCGTCCTGGTAGGGAAGACTCTTACTGTAACCGACGACGGTCACGGCATCGAGAACTTTCAGAACCTCTTTACCGTGGCTGAAAGCGGGTGGAACCAGCAGACACAAACGCTCGAAAATCCCTTCGGTATGGGATTTACTAGCGCGCTATTTGCTTGCGAGCGGCTCACCGTTGAATCATGCGGTCAACGACTCGAGGCGCCGACGAGCACTCTGCTGCAGTTGTCCGATGTTCAAGTCGTGCCCGGGGATTTTGCAGCCGGGACACGCCTCACGTTGGCTAATCTGTCTTTCGATGAAACCCGGGTGGAGGGTGC
Source organism: Caballeronia sp. SBC1 (assembly GCF_011493005.1). Taxonomy (NCBI): domain Bacteria; kingdom Pseudomonadati; phylum Pseudomonadota; class Betaproteobacteria; order Burkholderiales; family Burkholderiaceae; genus Caballeronia; species Caballeronia sp. SBC1. Next base: position 16,385 of record NZ_CP049160.1, on the reverse strand, counting down.
CCTCAAGGCCATCGCACGTGGCTACCCAATCCCCATCATCTTCAACGGCACTTCGTTGGATCGCCCTGAAGCTCTCGACTGCGCAACGTTCGAACAGATACCCATCGGTGCCGTGTGGATCAAAGACCTTTCCAAGGTAACACTTGCCCGTTCGAATGTTCGCGTTTTCCTGCAAGGCCTTCTCGTTGCGGGCTTGCCACACTGTATCGCGCCGCTTGTCGTCATTCATCTGGACAGCACACTGTTCAACGCCAAACTTCCGGACAGGGACTGCCTTATCGACGAGCTTGAAAAGATGGCGGAGATCGAAAAGCAGGTCGGCCAAGTTATCCATGCTTCGTTGGCTAAAAAACAGCGTGAAATGGATGTTGTGGCGTTCGTGGAAACCTACTGGGACGTAGCGTGCGAGTTCTCACCTGATCTCTTACGTGATCATCCAGCAGTTCCCGCCAGACTTCTTTCTGAACTCGAAAGCCTCGCGTGTTGTTCGGACACGTATGTCCCGTACAAGTACGTACCAACTCGCGATGCTAAACCTCTTCTGCGAGATGACTTCGAGCGAGGAGATCACAAGGTAGTGCTCGGTAGCTGCTACGTCGATCTCGAGTGCGACTTAGCGAGCGCATTGAAACTAGCATACGTAAGGGCTATCGGAGCTTCAGTCGTCGAAAAGCGCCTTCCTGCCGGCCATTGGTTATTTAGCGCCCCGTTGCTGGAAGATTTCGATGTGCAGTACGAAATCGTCAACCCCGGTGTTGTAGCGGGGTCCGGCAGTTTTCAATGGGACTTTGACTTGCAGATTTGTGACGCCATAAGGATCAACGGTGTCTGGGGCGAAGTAACGATAGCCGACGACGAAATTGCTGTCGGAAACGGAGAGGACGATCTCCATATCTGCTTGTACAGCCCGAAGGACGTCGTACGACCCGGGGTAGGCGTCGAGCAGTTCGAGGATTTCTACTCGGACGATGGATTTGACGACAGCTGGTATGACGAGAGTCTGGACAAGTTTCGGCGGTTGATCATGCAAGCACGTCACTCGAAACCTACAGATTTGCTGAACGATCTTCTCTCCGATATCTATGTGGACACCGCAAGTGCGTTGAGCACGAGCTATATCCTTCAGGTTTCCGATAGCGGCAGGCTCACTGTCATCGAGCAGCTCGCAGGCTGACTATAGTCCAACCCAACGCCCGCAATTTCCATCGGAGATTGCGGGCATTTTCTTTTCGTCTACGCCAGCTCCGGCGGCGGACGCTGCCCACCCGCTGCGGGACGTCCCAGCCCCTCACCAAAGCTTTCTTTTTGATCAAGCATTTCCTTCGCTTTGTTCTCGGCACGTAAAGCGTGCACTGAATCCCTTCTCCAAGGGCAATCCTCGATACGGACCAATAACATGCAATCCATCTCTCTGAAAATGACGTGGACGGGCACCCTCAACCTGTTTCTCGCGCTCCATGAACACGGCGATCGAAAATACGCCCGCGAGCAGCTCGCCAACATGGCCCGCCTCGCCGACTTCGCCGCCGATGCAAAGGAGGCGTTCGACCGAATCGCTAACATGAAGGACCGTGATGGCACCGCGATAGACATGCATCGTGAGGAGCTGCGCGGAATCGCCCGTGCTGCTCTTGGGCAGCTCGGATCGCTTCAGCCCACCGCGACCTCGGATACGGCATGGGTCTCGCGAGCCAGCGACACGGCAAACTGACTGTTGTCCAACCTCATCCGCCCGTTTGTCCGGGCTTACTCGAGGAGATCACTCTGTGAAAATCCGCGTCTATCGTCTGAATGGCTGTTTGCTCACGGATCACAAGATCGACGGTCAATGGGTAACTGTTCGCGTCGAACCCGTCTAATTCGCCCATTCTGTGGCCAATACACTGCCCCTCAATCCGCACCGACGGATCGAGGGTTTTTTTTGTGTCAACGCTATGAAAATGCCGTCCCATCTCGGACTGGCGCAACGCTTACACAACACCTTCAACCATACGACTTTCTTTTGAGATCGCATGTCCAGTCGCTGTGACTTCTGCCCGCGAGGGCTTTTCACTGGAGATGCAAATGCCACAAATTCACTTGAAGGCTGTTGTATTTGACGAAACGCGACACTGGCGTGAGGACGTTGTCGCGATCGCCGGCGGCCGAATCCACCGTACCTACTTTTTCGACGCTGAGCTTGCAGTCAACTGTTGCGAAATCGCGCTGAGTTATGAGCTGTGGCCGATGTACACCACTCCCCTTGCAGACGACGAGCACGGCACAGCGCACGAACAGCTCGTCGCTGGAGAGGACAACGAAATCCGTTACTACCATCGACGTGTCATCGATAGCATGCGTCCTGAATTTGTACAGGACCTGGGCTTTCACGATGTCAACGAGGACGAGAGCCGCGATGAAGCTTTCGAACGTTGTCTTGAACACTATCGCGGCAACGTCGTTCTGGACACGCCGCGGTTCGTGCACTCGACGGCGCAGTGGGAGAGCCCATGACCAACGAAACCGAAGTTCCAGAAGTATCGCTGGACGCGGCAGAACAGGTGCCAGACAGCAAGCTAGGGCTTTATTACGTTAGCGCGGTGGCATCCGACCGTCGGAAATGGTGGCCACTGCTCGGGCCGTTTCCTGACGACCACGCAGGCGCGATCCGCAAGATTGACGCCGTTCGGAAGCTCGCCTGCGAACTTGACCCTCGCGGCTGCTGGTATTCGTACGGCGCCGTGAGGATCGAACATCAGGACAAACCTCCTCAAGGGGCTCTTAACGGCCATCTTCTCTAGCGATCCCCTCGCCAAGCCACGTCCCCGTACTCACGCAAGTGAAACGGGGGCTTTTTTTTGCCCACACATTGCCTCCGCAAAGCCAATGCGACGCGCGGGCCGGTACGTCATCAACCCGCGCTCTCCTGAATCAAACCCAACCTAGAAGGAAACACACCATGCCAGCCCACTATCTGTCGTGCGCCGAAACCGCAAAACTGGTCCGTCAGTCACTCAAAGAAGCCTTCCCAGACGTCAAATTCAGCGTAAAGAGCGATACGTACAGCATGGGTGCTTCAATCGCTGTGCGCTGGCTCGACGGACCCAACGTGCAGCAGGTCGAAAGCGTGGTCGGGCGATTCGAGGCTTCGTACTTTGATGGCTCCATCGATTACAAGGGCTCCATCTATCACATGATGGATGGGAAACAAATCCGCTTCGGAGCCGACAGCGTGCGCTGTGGGCGCGAGAACAGCGATGCCGCAGTTCAGCGCGCGATCGATCGCGTCTTCCGGCGGTTCGCCGCAAACTTTGCCGACGGGAGACAGAGCAAGCCAACTGTCGCACAGTTCAACCGAGGCGAGCTGTACAACGTTCAACTTCCGAACCTTCACATTAACGGCGGAGAAAGCGTGCAAACCGAGGTCCGGCGAGCAATGACAAAGGCAACCGACCGCTTAAAAGTTTGCCCGAGCCCCACCGCAGGAAAGGTTTTCGTAACTCACGATGATGGCTATAGCAGATCAAGCGGTTCCGGATTCTCTGCGGTTTCACAGGAGACTCTCTGATTGCGGACGACCGGCGTCAATGCCCGACTAGTCGCGGCCGGCACATTGAACCCAGCGCATCTCGATGCGCTGGGTTTTTTATTGCTTGTTCACCTTGAATTCTTTTTATCCGGCCATCTCGCGTTGCCACGCCGACGGTCGCAGACACCTCCTGCGTCTCAATACGACGCGCTGGATCAAACGCCCCGGTCCTCTGTTTGGGACCGTACCTATCAACCTCATCCAAGGAAGCGAAAATGCAACAGATCAGGGAATTTGCTCTGCGCGAACACTTGACCGCACAGCCCGCCATGTTCGACATGGTTGAGCAATACGAGGGAACAATTTACTTCACTGGCCATCATTGGGAGTCTAGTTCGCGTAACGCCGCGCGTTACACCGAAGAAGAGGCGCGCGACGTCGCGGCCCGGCTAGCTCCATCGCCGGTGGAAGTGTTCAACATTGCAGAGTTTGAACGGCGAGGTGCGGTTTTCTCGAAAGTTTGGCGCGCAACCGCCGAGAAGCTAGAGGAGTTAGGTGTCCACGATCGCAAAATCAAAGCTGCAGCAGCGCGAGCGGCAGCCAACGCGGCGCTCGCTGCCGTGTACGGCACTGACGACCTAAGCGCAACTTGACCGGGCCGCGAACTTACCCCAATAGCGGCCCTGTTATCAACGGTCGAAAAGGAGAAATAGAGTGTACGAATGGATCGCAACTGTCACACGTCGCACGGGAGGAACACAAGCAGTCATCGTGCAGGCTTGGAGCAAGGAGAGCGCAACTGAACATCTAAACGCTCTTGGATGCTACAACGTGCGCAACGTGACAAGAAACTGACCCGTGCTATCGCTGGTAATCCACAGCCCGCTCATCTTCGATGCAGCGGGCTTTTTTCATGCGGCGAATTCATTTTGGTCGGTCATTTCCGCGAGCTTGGTCAATGGTCAGCAACATGCTGGCAACATCCCCTTTCTCATTAGGAATTTCGTCATGAACCAATTTTTTCGCGCAGTTCGCAGTGGAACCTTTGGTGGCCAGAAAGCCGGTCCGTTACAGCAGTGGATACAGTGCTATGTTCGCACACTGTACCCCGAGGCCGGTATTGAATGGTGGTCGTGTAACGATTACGGCGGGCCGAAGGACCTAAAAAAGGACTCTCCTTTGCCAGTCACAGGTACGAGCCCCGAACATATCCACCACTATGCGTGCTACGTCCGCACTGGCAACGAATCGCCGATTATAGAAGTGTCGTTCGTCCTTAAGAACGGTGACATGCTAAATCTGACGACTGCAAAAATCTTCGACGATCGCAGTACCTGCTGGGAAATCTGTCATGCAATAGAGCGCGCTTTGGACTCGATTTTCTCGTACGAACAGATTCCAGAGATTGTCGACCTCGCCGCCAAACTTCCTCGCAAGGCTTGGTGGTCCAACGAGGCAGACATCAGTGAACCTGTGCATCTTGAGCAGACTACGACTACTCTCGCAGTGAAAACCATGAGTGGCCGAATCATAGATCAACGTGATTTTGCCGAGCATGGCGAGGCCGCGAAGTACTACGTTAAATCGTATGCCGAGGACTGGGAGAAGGTACTCGCCAATTCGCGCGTGACGCTATCGGTGGCATCGACACCTGCAGAAGAGATAGAACCGATCTGATCACCAGATCCAACCATACGGGCCCCGCGCATCCAACAATGCGCGGGCTTTTTTTTGCGCTCGCATAACTTGACGCTTCGTCAAATTCCGGCACGCCGGCCTTGTTGAATCAACAGCATTTTCAGAGAACTTCGAACCATGACTTACTCCTGTACCGACTTCACCGATGATGTCATCAACCGTCTGATCGCTCTCGGCCTGATAGAGAAAAATGCCGTGTCGCCAGAAGACACCGAACAGCAAGCTACCCTTGCGATCCGCGCTATAGCGACACTGGTTTCGCGGCAACAGCTCGAACTTTTGCGAGCTGTAGTGCAGGCGAAACTAACCCTCTGGGACGCATTGAAGCGCCTGGAGGATGCTTTGACGGATGGCAAGGGATTCAGTGATCGCGCGAATGACGGCCTCATTGAGGCCATCGATTCTTTGGCCACTGCTGCGCCAGCGGAGGCCTATGATGCGATCACCGAAGAACATCTTCGCGCTGTCAGTGCGATCGTTGAGAAGTACCCGGACGAGGACTAGTCAGCGACGACTCCTGGTGGTTCCAAGCCATAGCCCACTCATTTTCGGATGCAGTGGGTTTTTTTGTCCAAACATTCCGCTTGCTTTGTCAACGACGCCCGGATCTCGGGTCTCCTCGAAACCGACTTCCCTCGCAGCGATGCGAATCAACGGGAGAACATCATGAATGAGAAAGTCTTGGACTGGATCTCCCTCTTCCTGATTCTGACGATCCTGTCTTTTACGATGCCGCTACACCTTTGGTGACTGCCGACGTCTGATCGTCCAAACGACGCACCAGCCATGGTCAAAGCACCAATCGGTGCCTTTTTCCCACGACCCACCCATCCCCAGGATGAGGTGGGTTTTTTTTTGCCGCACATCCCACGAACTTAGCCACCCGTCCGGTCGGCCCGGATTTACTTCAGGAGTTACCCATGCCAAACGTTGCAAGTGTTGCCAACGCATCAAAAGCCCTCTACGTCACCGACGGTGATGTTCAGACCATCACCTTTCAAGGACGTACCTATCGTTTTCGTGTCAACGTGCAGTTCGACGAACACATGGGCGAGCCGTGGAAGGAGCACGACGGCCACGGACCTGTCTCTGCATGGACTACTCGAGATAAAGGGCCTGGCGAGTGGGTTCTTGCAAATGACGGCTCTCACAAACGCTACTACGACGCGGCCGAGGCGAACCTTCTCGCGAAGCGAGACGGTTGGGGATTGGCGGATGAAGAACAAGCAGCCTTGCTTGATCGCCTGGCCAAGCCCCGGAAGGTTCGGCGCGTTATTGGCAAACCGAAACGCGGCCATCGATTCGGCGGCCTCATGCGGGTTCAGCAGGTGAAAACAGAGGTCGTGACGCTCGAAGGCCGTGACCGAACCAAAGCGCTTACACGCGTGTGGCGCGACAATCTGGATGAGAGACGCGCGACAATCAAGTTGAGAATGTCGCGGCAGAAATGATGATGCCGATGTTGATTGACGCTGGCAAGCGTTTATTGATTGACGTGCGGCGTTGATTGACGCGGGCGAGTGGGTGTCGCGCGACAATCAAGCTGAAGCGATCAGTCGATGAGGATTGCTGTGTAATTGTGACGCCGCAGGTATTCTGGCTGCACGACAATCAGATGAGAATGTGGTGGCGTGGAAGGTGAATCCGGGGTTGATTGACGCCGGCTAGCTTTGCCTGCGAGCCGCGCGTCAATCAGGATGAGAACAGCGGGTCATTCGGTGAGGTCGATGCCGTGCTGATCCTCCTGTGTCGGTGGCACGCCAACGTTCTTTGGTGTCGCTCGACTGGCCGGGCGTCCCGGTCCCTGCTGCTTGCGCTGCAGGGCAGTACGGCGACGGTAGCTTTCGACGTTCAGCTCAAAGATGGTCGAGTGATGGACCAGCCGGTCGACGGCGGCCACCGTCATGGCCCGGTCGGGGAAAACCTTGTCCCATTCGCCAAACGGCTGGTTGGCCGTTATGCAAAGGGAACGGCGCTCGTACCTGGCGCTGATGAGCTCGAACAGCACTGACGTCTCTGCCTGATCCTTGCTGACATATGCGAAATCGTCCAGGATGACCAGGTCGAAGCGATCCAGCCGGTTGATGGCGGACTCCAGCGCGAGCTCGCGGCGCGCGACCTGCAACCGTTGCACGAGGTCGGTAGTGCGAGCGAAGAGGACCTTCCAGCCCTTCTCCAGCAGGCTCAGTCCGATGGCCGACGACAAGTGCGATTTGCCCCCTCCGCTCGGCCCCAGAAGAATCAGGTTGGTGCCGTTACGCAACCAGCCGTCGCCCGCGCAAAGCGCCGAGACGTGCGCGCGCGACACCATTGGCACCGCGTCGAAATCGAAGTTCTCCAGTGTCTTGCCCGGCAGGAGCTTGGCGTCCCTGAGGTGACGTTCGACTCGGCGTCGATCGCGCTCGGCGATCTCGTGTTCGGCCAGCGCCATCAGCAGGCGTGCTGCCGGCCAGCCTTCCGTGTCGGAGCGCTCGGCAAAGCTGGACCAGATCTGCTTGATGGCGGGCAGCCGCAAATCGTTGAGCAGCAGCGACAAGCGGGTGGCGTCGATGTCGAGATTCATGCCGTCACCTCCGTTGCCATGTCAAGCAGGGCTTCGTAGTCGCTCAGCGCGGCGAGCTGGATGTTCACCTCTGGCATGCTGCTCGTCGGCTTCGCTTCGAAGCGCGAACACAGTGCGTCGAGATCGGGTAACCGTCCATCGTCCAGGCACTGTTGCAGCGCCTTGGCCAGTTGGGCTTCGCAGTTGTGCTCGTGGGCCAGGCTGAGCAGTTCTACCATGGTCCTGCATGCCTGACGCTCCGGGAGCTGCTCGAGCAGGCGATCGAAGCTCAGGCGATACGCCTCGCGCGGAAAGATCTGATCGCGGTAGACCAGGTTGAGCAGTGCCATGGGCTTGCGGCGCAGCGCGTGGATGACGTGCCGGTAGTTGATGACATGGCCGTGCTTGCCCTTGGGACCCGCACGGCCGCGCTGCAGTGTCATCAGGGCCGTACTGCCCAGAAACAGCTCCAGCCGGTCGTCGTACAGGCGCACGCGCAGGTGATGGCCGATCAGCCGGGACGGGACGGTATAGAACACCTTGCGCAGGACGAAGCCGCAGGTGGTCGTGACGTACACGCGCGTTTCCTCGTAGTCACACGTACGCTGGGCCGGAAGCGGCTGAAGCAGTGCCCGCTCGAGCTCAATGCGTTTGCCATTACGCGCGTTGATTCGACCGACGATCTCGTCGATGAAGCGGCGATAGGAACCAAGATCGTCGAAGTCGTGACTGCCGCGCAGAAGCAACGCATCACGCGCTGCGCTCTTGAGGTGGCCATGAGGGCTCTCGATGGAGCCGTTCTCGTGGGCAACGCCACGGTTGTTGCGTGTGGGCTGCATGCCGTAGTGGGCGCACAGCGCATCGTAACGCGTGGTCAGATCCTTGCGCGCGTCGGCATCGAGATTGCGGAACGCCGCCGACAGGCTGTCGCTGCGGTGCTCGCGCGGCGCGCCCCCGAGTGCCCAGATGGCGTTCTGCAGCCCTTCGGCCAGCGCGACATAGCTCTCGCCGCCGAGAATGACGTGAGCGTGCTCAAAGCCCGAGCAGGCCAGCCGGAAGTGATAGAGGCGGTGGTCAAGCGCGACACCCGCCACGGTGACGCCCAAGCTGTCCATCTCGGTGAAGTCGGACAACCCGAGACGACCGGGTTCGTGTACCTGACGGAACATAACGTCATGCTCCTCGCCATGGAGTGCGCGCCAGTCGCGAATACGGCGCTCCAGTGTGCGGCGCACGTTGCCCGGAAGGTCGGGATGGCGCCGAAGCATCTCGTCCAGTACGGCTATCGGCCGGATGCCGGGAGCGCACTGGAGCAGCGGCACGATCTCTGTGTCAAAGATTGCCGCCAGGGGATCGGGACGGCGACGCGCACGTGGTGCCTTCTTCTTCGATGGCAGTCGCCGGTCCTGATCGATGCGATAACCCGTGGCGGCGCTGAACCCGGCGCGCGCAGCCGCTTGAGCTGGTCCTTCCTTGAGTCTGTACTTCATGAAGAGCCTCATCTGATGGTCGTTGATGTGTCGGCCGGGCAACTCAGCCTCCCTTCGCTACATGGAAGAGCTGTTCATACCCGATTTACCGCGACCACCGACAAGGCACCCCGGCAGCGGGGCGGACTCCTCGGCGCGGCGTTGCGGCAGCGGTTCTGGGCTACGCCCTCCACCGCTGCCGCAACGCCAGTACTCTCATCCTGATTGACGCACGGCTCTCATCTTGTTTGACGCGCGGCACACGCGGAGAAATCCGCGCCGAAGCTGTCCGACGGGACTTCGAGTATCTCTCTGGGTGGGCAAAGGACGAGTGGCATTGGTGCGGTGTTGTCGTCACTCCGCTCGGTGATGATCCTGAAATGGATGCGTTCACACCGATCGACTACATGCACGCACTATGGGGTATCAACGACGGTGACGATGCATATATCGCAGTAGTTGCCCACGAGCTGATGCTCACCGCTGCCTGTGAAATCTCCAAGGAATCTGCGGAAGCTCAATATTGGGCGGCCCGGGGTCTAACAACCCTCTGATTCCAAATCCTACTGCCCGACGGTTCCGCAAGGACTGTTGGGCGTTTTCTTTTTTGGCCACATCGCGACCGGCTGTCTGCTCCCGCGGAACCGTATCCAACTCATCTCTGGCGACACAGGCTTCCAGCCCACTATCGCCAGGGTGATGTAACCCCCACAGCCCCTGTCCGGATGTCATTCCGGGTCAGGGTTTGTTCTTCCTAGCCGTCAAATGCCCCGGCGTTGCATCACAGCGGTGACTGTGGCAGGCGTCTTCCGAGGGGCTATTTTTTTGACGTTGCATCTCCGGGCGCATCGACCCGTTTGAGGCCATCCGCGGCCTGAAATTTCTAACATTTCCCTGGAGATCACAATCATGACGGACTCTGTCTATCGCACCACGAAAATCATCGCGGGATCAAAGCAAGGCATCAAGCTTGCCGACGGCACACATATGCTTCAACGCCGCGGTACCTCGGGAACGATTCATGGATCGATTGGAAAGGCTTTCCTGGAGGTCCACCAGTCCAATCCGAGTTTCCACTCGGAACTGTTCTTCCAAAACGGCAATATGGGTCCGCAACATCAGGCCCGGGGGCGTTACTCGCTTTGTGGGGACGAAAGCATTGGCAACATTCTGCCAGGTCAGCTGATCGAAGAGTCTCTCAACTGGGTGGAAGCTCATACCGGCGACCGCCCCGGCACGATACGGCAGCAAGTGCACGCCTACATGTTCGGATGGCGTCCAAGCGCGATCGCTGATGATCTGCTGCTATTGCGATTTCGTTACGACAGTCAGCGACAGGTTGTTGTTGACATCGATAACGAAACGATTCTCGCCAAGGTCGAGCCGTCGGACTTGACTTACTTCAACACCGAGAACGTGGAGGTGATCGCTCAAGACGCGGTAGCAAGAGCATCCATTGTCCGAGCGTTACAAATCGGATTTCACCAGTGCGATACGAAAAAGGGAGTCGACTATTGCATGCGTCGTCTGACATGGCTTGGCTCCGAATATTTTCACGAAGCGATGGCCGAAACCGTGATCGAGGTTTTCGTACTTAGCGACGACGCCGAAACACCGGCGCGGTTGCGCGAACCCGAACCCGCCATCGCTGTTTCCGAATGACTGCCCGATAGCTCCGGTCAACACCCAAAACCCTGACTGGACTTCATCTCAGGGAGGGTTGTTTTTCGTCGCGCATGACTCTCACATCGCAAACGCAATCTCTGGCTGCTTAACGCCGGCTTACTTCCGGGTCAACCCATAAACCTCACAGCGCCCGCTGTGAGGTTTTTTTTTGCGTTGCATATCCGCGACCACGTTTTCCCATCCGGCGCGTCGCGATTTCGCGAGATCCGCGCTTCTATCTGGAGATTGAAATGACACATCCGATTCTGATCATAACAGCAGCCAACGTACGCGAAGGCGATACCCGGTGCTTCACCAACTCGCGCTCGAACGTCGTTGTGCAGGGCATCAGCTCAACTGCGGCGGGCCTCCTCTGGTTTCATTGTAACGAGGAGACCTGGTCGGAGTGCCACTCGCCGGGTGATCTTGTCATGGTGCAGCGTACAAGCGAGGGAAGCTACCATCCTTGCCGACACTGGCAACCCGATTGGACGAAGTTCTCCGCCCTCGGGGTTGCTGCCTGTGTCGCGGTTGCGATGGATCAGTACTACAAGCACGATCGTCTCAACCGGCCGGGTGGAATGCGCGAAATTCTCATCGCGAGCTCCGAAACCGCACTTGCCAAATCAGGCTTCACCTGCATCGCTAGTCATCACGACAGCAAGACGGGCAACGGCATTTGGGCTCGCAACGCGCTACACGGCATCGAATTGTTCTCCGATCACCCTTGCATGGAGAACGTCGGTACCGTCGCAACAGTCGAGCGCCTCGAGACTATGAGCTTCAACCAGACCTACACGGTCATCACCGATGAAAGCGCGGAAGAAGGCGATGCTGCTGAACAAGGCTTCGATTGGCAGGATGAATCGATGACGTTCAGAGAGCTTGTTCAGCGCATTCAAAGGGACTACAGAGGCGCAGAGCCCAGCGAGTCACACGGGGTGCCATCGTGGATCACGGCACACGGAGAGCGCGACTTCATCGACGGAACATTCCGGGACATCGCCCTCCACCCGGCGAATTCTCGGGCGAACCGGTGGTGGGGCAGGGCATTGGTCTGCGCCGGCATCATCAAAGCCACTGATCTCAGACCTTCGCGGCCGACCTGACCCATATCACGGGTTCAAAACAAGTCCTCAACTCATCCAAGGAGATTGTCATGTCAAACGATGCAAGTGCTGTTTTCGATACATTGCCCGATACCGACGCGCTGCGCGCGCCGACGGCCGATCAGGTAGCTTTCGCAAAGGCTCGCTATTACTGCACCGCAGTGATGCGTCCGGAGATAGCGGATGTGTTCCCGGAACACCGCAGTATTGCGGGTAAGTACGTCCGCGTGGTCGCCGACAACGTTGCGTTCAACGTTCGCTTTGGTGTTTGGGAGGTAATTTTTCGTGTGTATCGCAACATGGATGATGACAGTTTCGTCTCGCACTTCTTCGCCCGCGCGCTGACCAACCTCTGTCTCTGACCTGCGACAGGTCCGATACCCGGGTCCTAAGTGTCCCCTTCTCTCCACGCCTTTGCTACTCGGAAACGAGTGCAGGGGCATTTTCTTTTTTCGCGAGCCGGAATAATTCGACGACCACGTTCCCGGTGACAATTTCAGCATGCTAAAAACCTACGTGTTCGGGCTGCTCGCCCCCGACAATCCAGAACTCGTCGCGACCCATCTCGCCGAGCGCGCCCGTGTTTGGAACCGCCTGGTTGAGCTCCACGACACGTCCCACCGCACCTTCCTGCAAACGCTCGGCGCCCAGCACCCAGGTGTCGCGATCGCACAGGAGCATTATGAGGCGGCGAGACTCGCGCTGGCCGAACACCGCCGTACTCCAGGCCGGACCGATCGCGCAGCACCTGATGTCGAGACGACGCTCAAGCGAGCCGTACAGCAACGGTATGTTGCCGTTGTCGATGCTCTCAAACCCCTGAAGAGCGAGGTGCGGGATATCACTCATGCGTCAAACGCGCGCTTCCTGAAAGAAGCCAACCAGCTCACGGGCAATAGCTTCCTGTGGTGGCCCAATCGAAATGCTCTGATGCACGAGGTCATCCGCGCCCGGCAGCAAGCCTTGCGCCGCGGCGGCAAGCTTCGTCGCCGCAACGACTCTGAAACGGGAGTCCTCGTCATCCCATTTCCGAATCCGGTGCCGGCCACCCACCTCGCTGACAAAAGTGCAAATCTCGCAATCGAAGGCGAGGGGCGCAAACGCACGCTCCGCTTCACGGTTGCAACATTGGGCAAGAAGCGGGATGACAAGATCCTCGCATCCTTTCCTATGGTCATGCATAGACCACTTCCGCCGGATGCCATGGTCAAGCTAGCACGACTTGTCACCAAACGGGTTGGCGTCTCGTTAAGGTACGAGGTCCATATCGTGGTGGAGACAAGCGGCCAGCCAGTCCTGAAACAGGGGAATCTGTCCGCTGCTATCAACATGGGTTGGCGTATCACGGAGACAGGCCTGCGCGTCGCAGCTGTTCGCTTCTCCGACGGTACCGAAGAGGTGCTCGAGCTACCTGCAGAATGGATGCTCAGCTTCGACTACATGGAGGACCTTGAATCAAGCGTCCGTCGTGCCGCCGTGGCAGACATGCCGCAGATAATGCCCGAGCTCGAACTTGCTCCCGCGAGCCTGCGCCACCATGTCGAACGTATAAAGGCTAACCCAGGAACCGCTCTCGGTCTGCGCTCGCTTGGAGAGCGGTGGTCCCGTGAGGCGGCATTGTCCCCTCAGCTGCAAACCTGGTATCAGGCCAACCGGCGGAAATTCGACGAGGCCGCGCACCTGAGGAAAAACCTTCTTGCACGCCGCGCCGCGATCTACCGCATTTTCGTCGCGGCGATAGCGCCGCGCGTCAGCACAATCGCGATTGAGCAACTCGATCTTTCGATGCTCGCCAACCGGCAAAAGAACGACAACACATGGATTGTCGAACAGAGGAGGGGGCACAGGCAGCGCGCCGCGATATCCACCTTGTGTGCCTTTTTCGCTGAGAGTGAGCGGGCCGGGCGGTTTGAGGTACGCCGGATCGCCGCTCCCTATTTGAGCCAGGAATGCCACTTCTGCGGCACCCGGAACGTCTTGGGCAGCCCGTTGATGATCACATGTACGGGCTGCGGCTCCCAATGGGATCAGGACTTTAATAACGCCGCGAACTTGTTGCGCGCGTCGCAAAATCGATAGAGAACCTTTAATGAGTAAAAATAATCCTTTGCCGATTATGCATGTCACGGTAGGATTGTCAGCAATTTTGGGGGTGCTGGCGTTAATCCCGCCCAGTAACTCACCAAGTATCACCAGATAAACCAGACTTGGCGATAAAACAGCACAACATGTCTCAACGTCAATTTCACCCGTACCTATGCAAACGCAACGGACTCACAAAGGCTGTCGTTCGCGGTTGCGTCGGGTTGGAAAACAGTTTTGTTCGACTGTCGAACCGGTGAGGCGACAATGGCGGACGACTTCCACTTTGACGAGTCGGCGTACCGCTCCGAATTGATCAGTCGTGGTATCCCGGCCGCTGACGCCACACAGACCGCCGCCAACATGGCACGAGCACGCGGCTCCTCCAGAACCGCGCAGTCGGCGACCATCCGCCTATCCAGCGACGCAGATCTGCTCGGGCAGCCAACATCAACGCAGCAAATAATCGCCAAGGCGCCGGCCGCCCGCCGCAAGACCAGTCCGAAGAAGCCCGAACCTGGAGAACTGACCAAGCGTCAGAAAATGCTCATCGAAGAAGCATTGATGATTGAGCAGGAAGAAGCTGGCCTTGCAGGCGCGACCGGATATCTCGCTAGAACACTCGCCCAGGCGACACTGCCTCACACCGACCCCAAGCTTCCGCCTGGCCAGATCTACTGGCGCGACACAGGAAAACTCACGTTGACCGTGAGCCCGACAAGCAAGCATTACGGAATTCCCTACGGTGCCATACCCCGAATGGTGCTTGCATGGATCTGCACCCAAGCGGTTATAACCAAACAGCGGACACTGTCTCTCGGTCGCAGCCAGGCCGAGTTCCTCGAAAAGGTCGGCCTGCACAGCAACGGGCGTGACATCAAGCGGTTCCGCGACCAGAGCATGAGGCTCTTCAAAGCCGTCATTTCCATCGAGTACGTCGACGAGCACATAGATTCGTCTAAAAGGCTGTTGATCTCCGACGAGTCGAACGTTTTCTGGCACCCCAAGTCGGCCGAACAGAAATCAGTGTGGGAAAGCAGCCTGGAGCTCTCTGAAAACTTCTTCAAAGAGATCGTTAGCGCGCCAGTGCCCATCAAGATGGAGGTTTGTCACGCCCTCACAAAATCGCCGTTCGCAATGGACATCTATGCGTGGTTGACCTACCGGATGTACGTCCTGAAAGTCTCCGGGCGCCCCGAAGTGAAAATCCCGTGGATTGCTCTGAAACAGCAGTTCGGCGCAGGCTATCCAGAAACCCAGCGTGGTCTCTACGACTTCAAGGCAAACTTCAAGAGGCGACTTCGGGAAGTCCTCACCTTCTATCGTGAGGCTGACGGCCATGTCGAACCCGGAACCGATTACCTGCGTCTTACGCCTTGCCCGTTGCACATCCCCCCATCGCGATCGGCGTAGTCAAGCACCCTCGACTCACACGCTCACGTGTGAAGGTCTTTACCGGCCCAGGCGGCCGGTTTTTTTTTTGCCGCCGTCAGGCGAGCACATCGGTATATCGCATCTGCGTTCAACGTCATACCGTCAAGGTAGCCTGTGGATAACTGGGATTGTCCACGTGTATCCGCTCAAATCCCACCGGAGGCTTGCTGGGCGGCCCGAACCGCCGGAAATGACCTGGTTGTCCACGTGTATCCGCTCAAATCGGCACGTGTATCTGCTCAACGATTCGCGTGTATCCGCTCAAATTTCCGGCGCGTGTAATCGCTCAAATCGATTGCTGGGCAAGGCTCTGCGGGCGGGGTGGCCATCCGGCAAGTAGTTGCAGGTAGGTTTGCAAATAGCTATGCAGGTAGTTGTCACCCTCAGCCCGTGGACAACGCTGCGCGTTGCCCACCGCCTTCGGGCGCTCGACGACGATTTATAGATATGAAATACCAACAACCGTCTGCTCAAACATTGCTCAGGAATATCCGGACCGCATAGCCCGCAACTGCAGACGGCGGCTGGCTGCGAGGCCAGGAGCCGGCAGCCAATTGAACCTGCTCCGCGCGGCATCGGGTATGTCATCGGGCAGTTGCACCCGCACCGTCGAATTGATTTCGGCCTGGCATCTCCGGTCACTACGCCACCGCGCGGAATTTACCCGGAGAGGAAGTCATGCAGACATTTGTCGAGCTTGTCGAATCGTTCATTGGCAAGGTCACCGCCCATTCCACCGCTGCCAATGCCCCTGTTGCAAGCACGCTTGAGACGGCCGCGGCGCAGCTCGAAGCCGAATTGCTGCGCGTCCGTCAGGCGGGCCACGCGCTCTTTATCGGCACAGAAGCTGTCGAGGCGTACGAGACGTTCCTCGCGAC